>NZ_JBFUHU010000265.1:0-5332 GCF_056402235.1 Cellulomonas sp. P4_B5_2 | reverse complement strand
CGCCTCGCCCGGGCCGTCCACCGCGACGCGGACCACGACGGCCTCGAGCCCGAGCCCGCGGCACGCCTGCGCCGCCTCGTCGGCCACCCGCGCCGAGCCGTCCTGGAGCCCGTGGTCGACGACGACGGCCTGAGCCCGCCACGTCGTCGTGGAACGCCCCGCGACGAACGCGACGCCCGCCGCGAGCGCGAGCGAGTCCGGACCGCCGGRGCACGCGACGAGCACGAGCGCGTCGGGCGGCAGGTCGGCGACCGAGGCGACGACCGCCGACCGCACCGCGGCGACCTCGCGGGCGGGACCTTTCACCCGTGCACCCGTCTCACCCACGCGCGCGGGTCCGAGATCTCCTGCGGGCGCGGCAGGCGCTCCGCCGACGTCCAGATCGCGTTCAGCCCGTCGATCCCGACGTCCTTGCGCACCGCCCGGACGAACGCGGCCCCGTCGCGGTACTGCGCCAGCTTGGTGTCGAGGCCGAGCAGCCGGCGCAGCACGCGGTCGACGCCGCGGGCCTTGGCCGCCTCGTCGCGCCGGGCCTCGAACGCCTTGCGGATCTTGCGCACGCTTGGCACCACCCGCGGGCCGACCTCGTCCATCGCGACGTCCGCGTGCCCCTCGAGCAGGGCCATCACCGCGCCGACCTCCTCGAACACCTCGCGCTGGTGGGCGGACAGCAGGTCGAGCACCCCGACGCCGTCGTCGGCACCGCCGGTCACCGCCCGTGCGACGGCCTGGAGCAGCTCGCCGACGCGCGGGACCAGGGACTTGTCCCCCGCCAGGTCGGTCATCAGCTCGGCCGCCCGGCTGCGCAGGTGCTCCGCGAGCCACGGCGCCGCGGCGAACTGCAGCGCGTGGGTCTGCTCGTGCAGGGCCACCCAGAGCCGGAAGTCGGACGGGTCCACCTTGAGCCGGCGCTCGTGGTGCAGCACGTTCGGCGCGACCAGGAGCAGCCGGCCGCGGCCGTCGCGGGAGGTGAACGGGTCGAACTGGCCAAGCACCTTGCCGGACAGGAGCGCCAGCACACCGCCGACCTGCAGCGCAGCGGCCGAGCGCGCGGCCGACGACGGCGTCGTGGCAGCGAGCGGACCGGTCATCGCGGCGAACACCTCGGCGTTGGCCAGGGCCCAGCGCGGACGGTCCACGACGAGCACCGTCGACACCTGCTCCGGCGGGGTCCCGTCCGCCGCCGAGAGGCCCGTGATCGCGCTCGCGTGCGCGGCCGCGCGGCCGGCGGCGTCGCGCAGCTCGTCGACCAGCGCGGTCAGCTCCGCGCGGTCCGCCGCGGGTCCCGGCGCGGCCAGCCGCCCGGCGATGCGGGCGGCGAGCTCCCAGTCGACCGGGCCTTCGGTGGTGTCCACCGGGTCAAACTAACCGCAGCCGCACCCGGACAACGCGGTGACGAACGAGTCGATCGCCGCGCGCGGCCCCCACTGGCCGCCGTCGGGCGTCGCGTCGGCCATGACGACGAACACCAGCTGACGTCCGTCGGCGTCGAGCGCCGTCCCCGCCAGCGACGTGACGTGCGGGAGGCTGCCGGTCTTAGCGCGCACCAGCCCGCGGGCCGGCGACTGGGTGTAGCGGTCGCTCAGGGTGCCGGTGAGCCCGGCGATCGGCATGCCCGTGGCCACGTCCCGCAGCACGCCGTGCGCGGGGTCGGTGGCCAGCCGCAGCAGGCCGACGAGCAGGTCCGGCGGGAGCACCGACCCGGCTCCGAGGCCCGACGCGTCGGAGAGGCTGGCGCCCGTGGTGTCGACGCCGGCGACGGAGACCGCGTGCAGGACGGCGGTGGTGCCGCCCTCGAAGCTGGCGGGCAGGCCCGCGTCGATGGCGACGAGCCGGGAGACGAGCTCGGTGATCGTGTTGTCGGAGGTGTCGAGGAAGTGGTGCACGATCCCGTCCAGCGGCGCCGAGTGCACGACGCCGAGCTCGCGGGCGTTCCCCGGCGTCTCCGACCGGCGCGGCGTGCCGTCGACCGTGATCCCCACCTCGGCCAGTCGCTGCGCGAACGTCTTGGCCGCGGCCAGCGACGGGTCCGGGTAGCGGGGCGGGTACTCACCGGGCGTGATCTTGGCGGTGTCGACCGCCAGCGGGGTGACGGGCGCGACGAAGCCCGCGGCGATGTCCGCCGGGTTCCACGTGGGGCTCAGCGTCGGACCGGAGAACAGGGAGTCGTCGAACCCGAGGCTGACCGTGGTCGCGCCCTCGAGCTGCAGCGCCTTGGCCACCTGGGCGGCAAGGTCGGCCAGCCCGGCGTGCCCCTCGACCGCCGCCGGGTCGCCTGCACCGGCGGCGAGCATCATGTCCCCGCCGCCGACGAGCACGATGCTGTTGCCCGGGCCGCGCACGACCCTCGTCGGCAAGGTCACGTCCGGCCCGAGGGTGCYCAGCGCCGCGACGGCCGTCACCAGCTTGGCCGTCGACGCCGGCGTGCGACCGGCGTCCGCCAGGTGCGCGCCGAGGACGTCCCCGGTCAGCTGGTCCACGACGACCACCCCGACGCTCGCGCCCATCCGCGGGTCCTTGACGAGCCGGTCGACCAGCGCCTGCACGTTCGCCGCCACCGGCACGGGCGCCTGCGGGTCCAGGTCCGCGAGCGCGGAGCCGGTCTCGGCCGGCTCGACCGCGCCCGGGGCGGTGGGGAACGGCAGGGGTTCCGGCGGCGGGTCCTCGAGGGTGACCATGCCCGGGACCACGTCGTACGCGTCCGCCGTCACGTACGCGCCGCAGGCCAGCAGCAGGACGAGGAAGCCCGTGCCGACGACTCTCGCCGCTGTGGTCATCGTCACCCCGCCCCGCTCGCTCCCCGGTGGGACGCCCCGTCCCGCGGTGCGTCAGGATACTGTCCGAGACAAGGGCGCCCCTGACACTCCGGCGCGCCGCACGACGAGTGTCGCGCGACCGCTGGTCCCATCACGGGGGCGGACGTGGGGATGAGGAGAGCTGCTGTGGAGTTCGACGTCACGATCGAGATCCCGAAGGGTCAGCGCAACAAGTACGAGGTGGACCACGCCACGGGGCGCATCCGCCTCGACCGGATGCTGTTCACCTCGACCCGGTACCCCGACGACTACGGCTTCATCGAGGGCACGCTCGGCGAGGACGGCGACCCGCTCGACGCCCTGGTGCTGCTCGAGGAGCCGACGTTCCCCGGCTGCCTGATCCGCGCCCGCGCGCTCGGCATGTTCCGCATGCGCGACGAGGCCGGCGGCGACGACAAGGTCCTGTGCGTGCCGACGGGCGACCAGCGTGCCGCCTGGCGGCAGGACATCGACGACGTGTCCGACTTCCACCGGCTCGAGATCCAGCACTTCTTCGAGGTCTACAAGGACCTGGAGCCGGGCAAGAGCGTCGAGGGCGCCCACTGGGTAGGCCGGTCGGAGGCGGAGGCGGAGATCGAGCGCAGCCGCCAGCGCGCCATCGACACCAACTACTACAGCCACTGACTCTGCTCCCGCTCCCCCGCAACGTCCGCACTCCTGCAGGTTCCAACGCGCGGGAGTGCGGACGTTGCTGCACTCCCCCTCGTGACGTCCGCACTCGATCGGGGTGAAGCCCTCACGAGTGCGGACATTGTCGAGCCGTCCACCGGATGCAGCGCCCGGTTGTTGCTCCACAGCCTTGGTCGCGGCTCCGCGTCACGCTGCGTCCGCCGACAACCTGGGCGCATGGCATCGGATCGTCAGCCGCGCGTGGAACGCCGCGACCGTGTCGCGGCACACGCTGTGGGCCAGGCCGGCCTCCTCACTCGCCCGCAGATCCGCTCACTCGGAGTCACCGCTGCGCAGCTTGACGCGGAGCTCGCCGCCGGCAGATGGCGATCCGTCGGCAGGAACACCGTCGTGGTCGCGCCTCCGCAGCCGCGCGWCAAGGTCGACTGGTGGTTGGGCGTGCTCGAGTGCGCTCCGCGGGCTGCCACCGGTGCACGCCCCCGAGCCGCCATCGCCGGGCTCACAGCACTGATCGCGGCCGGGCTCTCGGGAATCGCCGACGACGGCCTCGTGCACGTCGCCGCTCCGAAGTCGTCGCACCCGATCCCGCCGCCACCGGGCGTCCGGGTGCACGAGACACGACGCTGGCGCGACGAGGACGTCGTGACTGCGGGAGTGCCACGAGCGAGGCCCGCGATCGCAGCCATCCAGGCGGCCCTGTGGGCGAGGTCGGACCGGGAGGCGGTACTCGTGCTCGTGGCGAGCGTGCAGCAACGACTGACGACGATCGATCCTCTTGTCTCGGCGCTCGAGAGGGTGAAGCGAGACCGGAGGCGCTCACTGCTCCGGAGCGTGCTCCTCGACGTGGCCGGCGGAGCCCACTCCCTGAACGAGC
Organism: Cellulomonas sp. P4_B5_2; assembly: GCF_056402235.1. Classification (NCBI taxonomy): domain Bacteria; kingdom Bacillati; phylum Actinomycetota; class Actinomycetes; order Micrococcales; family Cellulomonadaceae; genus Cellulomonas; species Cellulomonas sp. P4_B5_2. The sequence goes on along the minus strand of NZ_JBFUHU010000265.1, from coordinate 1,012 downwards.
TCGACTTCGCCGCACATTGCCGGGCACGTGGCCTGCCCGAACCCGACCGCCAGGTCGTGGTCTCCTCAGCGCGCGGTCATTCGTACCTCGACGTGCGCTGGCGACGGTGGCGAGTGGTGGTGGAGGTGGACGGGGTCGGTCACCTGCAGCCCGACCAATGGATCGACGACAGCGTCCGGCACAACGAGATCGCGCTCGGGGGCGACACCGTGCTGCGGATCCCCAGTCTCGGCCTCCGCCTCGACCCGCACCGCCATCTTGACGCCGTGGAGCGCGCGCTGCGCCAAGCGGGATGGACCCCAACCCCCTCCCGGGAGGGGCCGACGGTCTGACAACGTCCGCACTCCGACGGCTCCGAGCAGGCAGGAGTGCGGACGTCCCCCGCAGGGAGAGCACGACGTCCGCACTCAGGAGGGCTCCAGCCCCATCGAGTGCGGACGTTGCGGACGAGCGAGAGACGAGGGCGTTACGGGCGGCCGGCGAAGGGCATCGTGTTGCCCCAGCGCATCTTGGTGGTGCGCAGCGGGTCGCCCGGCTTCGAGGCCTCCATGATCTGGCCGCCGCCGGCCCAGATGGCCACGTGGTAGATCGCGTCCGGGTTGGTGGCGTCGGTGGACCAGAAGACGAGATCGCCGGGGCGCAGGTCGTTGTAGCTGATCTTGAGCACCTGCTTGTACTGGTCACGCGTGGTGCGGGCGAGGTTGACCCCCGCGGTGCGCCAGGCGCTCATCGACAGGCCCGAGCAGTCGTAGCCGTCGGGGCCGACGCCGCCCCAGATGTACGGGAGGCCGGTCTTGGTCTGCGCCCAGGCCAGCGCCGCGGCACCGCCGCCCGCCGAGCCGCGCGACGTGCCGGTCCCGAGGCCGTACTTGCCCGGCGCGGGCGCCGGAGCAGGTGCCGGGGTCGTCGTCGCGGGAGGGGTGGTGGTCGCCGGAGGGGTCGTGGTCGCCGGAGGGGTCGTCGTCGCCGGAGGGGTCGTGGTCGCCGGAGGGGTCGTGGTCGCCGGAGGGGT
>NZ_JBFUHU010000264.1:0-8008 GCF_056402235.1 Cellulomonas sp. P4_B5_2 | reverse complement strand
GGTCGAGCCCGGGGGGTCCGACGAGATCGAGGCCGCACGTCCGGCGCCCGCGCCCGAGAAGGAGCCGGAGCCCGCGCGCGAGGCCGTGCTGGTCGGCTACGGGCTTGCGGAGGCCAGTACCGGACGCCGGGAGCGGACGGCCGACGGCACTCCGGCCACCCCGTCGCAGCGCGAGGCCACCCGTCACGCGCTCGCCAAGCCGCCCGTCCGGAAGCTGGCTCGTGAGCTGGGCGTGGACCTGGACTCGGTCTCGCCGACGGGCCCGGGCGGCATCGTCACCCGTGAGGACGTGCTCGGCCGCGCGGCCCAGGCCGAGGCGCGGACCCTGGCCACCTACCCCGGCGACGACGCGCCCTGGCTGGCCAGCGGCACGGTCTCCTCGGACGGCCGCCAGACGCGCGTCCCRGTGAAGTCGGTGCGCAAGCGGACCGCCGAGGCCATGGTGACCAGCGCGTTCACCGCCCCGCACGTCACGGTCTTCCACACGGTCGACGTCACCAAGACCATGAAGCTGGTCGAGCGCCTGCGCGCCGACCGGGAGTTCTCCGACGTCCGAGTGACCCCGCTGCTCATCGCCGCGAAGGCCCTGATGCTCGCCGTGCGCCGGCACCCGGACGTCAACGCGAGCTGGGACGACGCGTCGCAGGAGATCGTCTACAAGCACTACATCAACCTCGGCATCGCGGCATCGACCCCGCGGGGGCTCGTCGTCCCCAACATCAAGGACGCGCACCGGCTGGGCCTCAAGGAGCTGGCGACCGCGCTGGCGGAGCTCACCGCGACCGCCCGGTCGGGGAAGACGACCCCCGCCGACATGTCCGACGGCACCATCACGATCACCAACGTCGGGGTGTTCGGCATCGACACGGGCACGCCGATCCTCAACCCGGGGGAGGCGGCGATCCTCGCGTTCGGCGCCATCCGCGAGCAGCCGTGGGTGCACAAGGGCAAGATCAAGATCCGTCACGTCACGCAGCTGGCCCTGAGCGTCGATCACCGTCTGGTGGACGGGGCGCTGGGCTCGCAGGTGCTGGCGGACGTCGCGCGCGTGCTGCACGACCCGTCGCACGGGCTCGTGTGGGGCTGAGCCGCGCCCGCCGTGTGACACTCGCGGGATGACCCGCACCCTCACGGCGCACGACGACCTCGAGCTCCACCGGGTCGGCTACGAGCGCGGTGACGTCCTGCTGCGGACGGCCCTCGGTCCGGTGGCGCACCGGTACCGGGTCGACACCACGAGCCCTCTGGTGGTCGACGGCCTGGTCCGGGTCGACGAGGTCGACGGCGACGCCGTGCGGTTCCTCGACACCAACCTGGTCCCGCTGACCGTCCGCGACCTGCGCCGGTTCCGGATCCTGGTGAAGGTGGCCGACGCCGTCCGGTCCGCTCCGGGTGCGGTACCAGAGTCGGCAGAGTCGGTCCCGTCGTCCCCGGACCTCGTGGACCTGCGCGACGACGCCCTCGACAACGGGCTGCTCGACGGAGTCGACTTCACGGTGGGCGGCGGTCCGGGCGGCGACGAGTGCATCACCTTCGAGGGCGGGCCCGACGGGTTCGTCGTCGGCTACCGGGAACTCGGTTCCGCCAGCACCCTGTTCGCATCGCGGTCGTTCGCGCAGGCGCGGGCGGTGTTCCTCGACGAGGCGTGCTGGCTCGGTGCCGAGCGGGGCCGCGGACCGTACGTGGGCCGCGACCAGGCCGTCGGCACCGAGGGTTGGACCTCCGCGCAGGTGGTGGCGGCGTACGAGCGCCGACTGCTCGAGGGAGTCTGAGCCCGGACTCCACACCTGGGGGTCGAGCCGCGTTCTAGAGGGGTACGCCCATCCGCACGCTGCTCCCCGGAGGACCCCATGAACGCCAGCACCACCCGCACCCGACGCCTCGTGGCCGTCGGAGCCGTCGCCGCCGGTCTGTGCGTCGCCGGCACCGGTGTCGCCACGGCAGCCGCGCCGACGTCGGCCCTGTCGCGGTCGGTCACCGAGATCCTCCAGTCGGCGGGCGTCGACTGGTCGACGATGCCCGACGGGTACACGCCGGAGCAGTACGAGGCCTTCTGGGGAGCGGGGTACACGCCCGAGAATGTCGACGAGCTGGGCGCGCTGTGGAACCTGGACACCACCGAGACCAAGGCCCGCGCCGGTCAGCTGCTCCTCGACGGGCAGCCGGTGCCGGTCGCGCCGGGCGGCGGCGAGTCGTCCCCGACGGTCGAGATCACCGGCGAGCAGCTCGATGCGCTCTTCGGCGCCGGGTACACGGGCGAGGACGTCGAGGCGCTCGCGGAGCTCTGGCACAGCGAGTTCGGCGAGACCAAGGCGCGTGCCGGCCAGATGATCCTCGACGGGCAGACTCCTCCCGTGGCCCCGAGCGGTACCCCCGCGACCTCCTGACCCCGACGAGTGCGAGGAGACGCTGTGGACGAGCTGTCGCTGCGGACCGGGTTCGAGATCGAGCTGCTGGCACCCGCCGGTTCCGACCGGCAGGTGCTGGCCGACGAGCTCGCGGCGCGCTGCGACGGCCGTGTGCGGCGGTCCTTCCACACCGACTCCGAGCCGTCGGTCGTGCCCGGCGTCGGGGTCTTCCGGCACCTGTCGCCGGCGTTCGACGTGGTCGACGCCGACGGACGTCCCGTGGCGCGGCTCGTCGACGCCCCCCGGGGCTGGTACCGGGTCCTGTGCGACGACGCCCGGCTGCTGCGCCTCATCGAGCGGCACGCGGACCCGGACGCGCCCCTGCGGTCCGTACTGGACCCGGTGGCCGAGCTGTTCGGGGTGCGCGCCGAGGTGGTCGGCTCCGCGGTGCGCGTCGACGACACCCGGGGCGCCACCGTCGCCGTCGCGATGCCGTTGCCGGCCGGCCGGGAGCGACCGTGCGAGATCATCACGCCGCCGCTGGCCACCGACCACCTCCGCGCACTGGAGCGGCTGCTCGGCCCGGCCCGCGAGCTCGGGTTCACGGTCCCGCAGGAGGCGGCGGTGCACCTGCACGTGGACGGGGCGCCGTTCCGTCGGCCGGAGGCGTTCGCGAACCTCGTCCGGCTGTTCGGCCACTGGCRTGAGGAGCTGTGGGCGGCCCTGGGCACCAACCCCGCCTGCCGGCGGCTGGCGCCGCTGCCGGACGCGCTGCTCGAACTCGTCGAGCAGCCCGGCTTCACCCTCGCGGCGGCGCGGTCGACGGGCGTCACCAAGTACGCCGACGTGAACCTCACCCAGCTGCTGACCGACAGACCCCTGCGGGACACCGTGGAGGTGCGGATCCTGCCCGGTGACGTCGACGGACCCGCGATCGTCGGGCGCGCTGCGCTGGTGGAGGCCCTGCTCTCCCGCTGCCTCGATCCGGCCCCCCTGCCCCAAGGGGCGCTGCTGAGCGACCTGGTCGGGGTCCGCCGATGAGCGTCGACAGCGCCGCGATCCCGATCGTGGAGCCCGCGCTGGACGACCTCGTCCGCGTCCACCTGGCTGGGCTGCTCCGGTACGCGACCGTGCTGACCGGCGACGGGCACACCGCCGCCGACCTGGTGCAGGAGGTGCTCCTGCGCGCCCATGTGCGCTGGACCCGGATCGCCCTCCTGGAACGGCCCGACCTGTACCTGCGCCGGATGGTCACCAACGAGCACCTGTCCTGGCGCCGCCGCTGGCACGTGCGGACCATCCGGCCCGCCGCCGACGAGGTCCTCGCCGCCCACGCCGACCCGCACGGCGACCACGCCGACGACGTCGTGCACCAGGACGCGATGTGGCGACACCTCGAGGCGCTCCCGCCCCGCCAGCGCGCGGTCCTGGTGCTCCGGTACTACGAGGGTCTCAGCGACGTGGAGATCTCCCAGGTCCTGGGCACCTCGCCTGCCACCGTCCGCTCGCACGCCTCCCGCGCGCTGGCGACCCTGCGCGACACCGACCTCTCGACCCGACCGGAGCAGTGATGAACGAGCACCCCTCGCAGGACGACGAGCTGATCGCGCGGATCACCCGTGCGCTGCACTCGCGTGAGGCCCAGCAGCCGGACCCTGCCGTCGTGGCCGCCCGGCTCAGGGCCGAGCTCGCGCACCAGCCGGAGGCCACGGTCACCACCCTCACGCGCCGCGGCGGGAAGCTGGTCGTGGCCGGCGTCGTCACCTCCGCGCTGGCCGTCGCCGGAGCGGGTGCGGCTGCGGCGGCGAACCCGTACTCGGACGCGGCACGCAGGTTCGAGGACGTCGTGCAGTCGGTGGGCATCGAGTGGTCGGCGATGCCGGCGGGCTACACCCGCGATCAGTACGAGGCCTTCTGGGGTGCCGGCTACACCCCCGAGGACGTCACCGCGCTCGAGGAGCTCTGGCACACCGACACCACCGAGACGAAGGCGCGCGCCGGGCAGCTGCTCCTGGACGGCGACACGCCCCCCGTGGCACCCGGCCGTGTCGCGCTCCCCGAGCAGGCCGAGGTGGACGCCTTCTGGTCCGCCGGGTACACGATCGAGGACGTCGAGACGCTCAGCGCGCTGTGGCACACCGACACGTTCGAGACCAAGGCCCGCGCGGGCCGGCTCATCCTCGACGGGCAGCCGCTCCCGCTGGACTGACCGGGGAGCGCCGGCGTTCCCCGACGATCGCCGCGATGCCCAGCACGATCGCGCCGATCTCCGAGATGGCCGACAGCCACACCGGCACGCCCACCCACTGCTCGTGCACCCCGAAGARCCCGCCGGGTGTCGTCGAGACGAGGAACGCCGTCAGCGTGGCGACGCCGAACCCCACCGCGCCGAGCAGCGGCAGCCAGTGCCGCCAGACGAGCACCAGGACGGCGATCACCAGGCCGCCGACGCCGTTGAGCAGGAACGCCGGGCCGACCACGTCGACGGACTTCATCCCGTCCTGCCACAGGTAGAGGTGGACGACGGCCGACACCGCGACGCAGATCGCGACGAGCACGCGCAGGATCATGGCTCAGGCCTTTCCCGGGAGGACCGCGCCGTCGCTCACGTGGACGTCGACCGCGGGCAGGGGCTTGTCGGCCGGGCCGGAGACGTTGGCACCGGTCAGGTCGTAGATCGAGCCGTGGCAGGGGCACGCCAGCTCCTCGCCGTCGACCGCGACCGTGCAGCCCTGGTGGGTGCAGATGGCCGACAGGCCGATCACGGTGCCGGCCTCGGGCTGCACGAGGAAGATCGGCTTGCCGTCGGCGCCGGTCGCGGAGATCGCGCCGCCCACCGGGATCTCCGACACCTGCGCCAGTGCGCCCCCGCTGGCCGCCGCGGACGAGCCGCCCGACGGGGTCTCGGTGCCGCCGCCGCAGGCCGCCAGGACGCCCACCGCGGCGACGCCCATCGTCACGACACCGGCCCGGACGAGCACCTCCCGGCGGTCGAGGCAGCCGTCACAGGCGTGCGCGCTGGGCGGTGCTGCAGGAAGTTCGCTCGTCGACCGGGACATCTCCACCTCCGTGGGACATGGTGCTCGGGACCGTCACCAGTGTCACGATGCCGAGGGCGTCCAGGTTCAGCGATCCCGGCACCAGTTCTCAGGGTCGCGGACTCTGCGCCTCCGCGCGATCCACCGCCGCCTCGTCGGCGACGATCCCCGCGACCCCGCCGACAGCGGTCGCGGCGGCGGCGGGCTGCGGCTGAGCGGCGGCCGCGGCGTCATCGTCGAACCGCCCCTGGATGCCGGACACGTTCCGCAGCGGGAGCTCGGGGAGCAGGACCGTGAGGATCACGCCGAACGCCATGATGATCGCGGCGAGCAGCAGGACGGTGTCCACCGACTGCGCGAAGCCGTCGAGGAACGGCTGCGCCAGCCGCGGGTCGAGGTTGTTGATGAAGGACGAGTCGTCCAGGGACGGCACCGTCCCGCCGCCCTGCAGCATCGACAGGACCGGCGCGTTCGCCGGGTCCGCCTGCACCGCGGGATCGGCGACGGCCGCCTGGAACTCGGGGGTCGCCGACGCGGTCCGGAACGCCGACGCGATGTTGCCGCCCACGGTCGAGAACAGCACCGAGAGGAACACGGCGGTGCCGAGCGTGCCACCCATCTGCCGGAAGAAGAGCGACGACGAGGTGGCCACGCCCATGTCGCGGACGGGCACCGCGTTCTGCACGGCGAGCACCAGAGGCTGCATGGTGAGCCCCAGGCCGAGTCCGAACACGATGGACACCGCGAACACGTAGGGCAGGCCGGTGTCGGCCTGGAGGCGCGAGAACAGCAGGGCGCCGATGCCCATGAGGATCGTGCCGATCACCGGGAACACCTTGTAGCGGCCGGTGCGGGAGGTCATCTGACCCGCGACGATCGAGCCGGTCATGATGCCGAGCGTGAACGGGATGAGCGTCAGGCCGGCCTGGGTGGGCGACTGGCCCTTGACGATCTGCAGGTACAGCGGGAGCGTCGCCAGGCCGCCGAACATGCCCAGGCCGATCACCGTGTTGGCGCCCGCGCCGACCGAGAACGTGCGGTTCCGGAACAGGTACAGCGGCAGGATCGCGTCGGCCTTGGCGTACCGCTCGGCGACTATGAACGCGACCACGCCGAACACGCCGATCACGTAGCAGGCGATGGACCGGGGGGAGTCCCAGCCCCAGATGCGGCCCTGCTCGGCGACGACCAGCAGCGGGACCAGCGCCACGACGAGCGCGATCGCGCCCGGGTAGTCGATCCGGTGGTCGACGCGCTTCAGCGGCGGCAGGTGCAGCACGCGCGAGATGACGAGGATCGCGATGATCCCGATCGGCACGTTGATGAGGAAGACCCAGCGCCAGCCCGCGATGCCGAGGATCGTCTCGGCGCCCGCGAAGAACCCCCCGACCACCGGCCCGAGCACCGACGACGTGCCGAACACCGCGAGGAAGTAGGCCTGGTAGCGGGCCCGCTCCCGGGGCGCGACGAGGTCGCCGAGGATGGTGATCGCCAGCGCCATGAGGCCACCCGCGCCGAGCCCCTGGATGCCCCGGTACGCGGCCAGCTGGTACATCGAGTCGGCCGTGCCGGACAGCAGCGAGCCGACGACGAAGATCGAGATCGAGATCATGTACAGCGGCTTGCGGCCGTAGATGTCGGAGAGCTTGCCGTACAGCGGGGTCGAGATCGTGGCGGTCAGCAGGTACGCCGTGGTGACCCACGCCTGCAGCGACAGGCCGTGCAGGTCGTCGCCGATGGTCCGGATGGACGTCGCGACGATGGTCTGGTCGAGCGCGGCCAGGAACATGCCGAGCATCAGGCCGCCGAGGATCGTGAGGATCTCGCGGTGGGTCGGCGGCGTGAAGGTGGCCGGTGCGGCGTCGGTGGGGGCGGTGCTCTGCTGCGACATCGGACCTTCTCGCGGATTGATTGCGCAGGACAACCATCCTGCGACGTGTCGCAACAACCGGCCACCCGATATGTGTTCCCCGCCACCCGAATCTCGCCCGCCCGCAGATAATCGCTTCGCACCTGGGACGTCCGTCGCGGCGCCCGCTACCGTGTCGGGATGCCTGCGCCCGAGACCGGTCCGCTGCGCCTGGTGCGCGCCGGGATGGTCGCCGCGGTCACCGTCGCGCTCGGGGCCCTCGCGCACGTGCTGGCCGGGGGAACCCTGCCGCCGTCGGTCGTGCTGGTCACCCTGACCGCCGTCGCGCTCGCAGCTGCCGTGGTCTTGACCGCCCGTCGGCTCGGTCCCGTCGGTGCCCTCGCGCTGCTCGGGGTCGGGCAGCTCGCGGTGCACTCGTCGTTCAGCCTGTTCACCACCGTGGCATGCCTCCCCGGCCAGGCTTCGCTGCAGGGGCACGTGCACCACCCGGGCATGGTCATGGCGACGCAGGCATCGTGCACGCCCGCGGACGTCACGCTCGCGCAGCCGCTGCTCGGCGCCCCCGCGATGCTCGTCCTGCACGTGGCCGCGTCCGTCGCCGCGGCCCTCGTCCTCGTCGCCGCCGACCGGGCGCTCTGGTGGCTCGCCGCCTGGCTGAGCCCGCTGCTCGGCACGCCGGAGCCGGCGGTCGTCGTCCCGCGCCCCTCGCTGCCGACGCCCGCCGAGGTCCCGTGGTCGGGGTACGCCTGGTG
>NZ_JBFUHU010000263.1:0-5367 GCF_056402235.1 Cellulomonas sp. P4_B5_2 | reverse complement strand
GTGGATCCGCACCTCGGTGCCGATCCACCCGACGACGGTCAGGTCCAAGGACTGCGAGCTCATGGGGTTCCTCCGGTGCCGTGCGCCCCGGCGGGTGCGGGGCTCGTGCGACCAGGGTCGGCTGCGGGCACGCCGCCTGTGGGCAGCGGCAGACGACCCGTGGAGAGGGCGTCAGCACCGTGGGCTGTGGGCGGGTCAGCCCGTGGCGGCGGCGATCAGCTCGCGTACGGTCCGGTGCTCGGCCAGCACAGCCTCGGTCGGGACGGCGAGCCGCGCGCGAGCCACGTTCTCCAGGGCCGCCCGCCCGTCCTGCAGCACCCGGGCAGACCGTCTCCGCGCTGCCGACCGGCGTGCGGCACCGGCCCCGACGGCTGCCACGACGCAGGCGACGACGAGGACGACCGCCACCACGGCGGCCCAGGCACTCGGTTCGCCGGCCCCGATGAGCGACCCGACCGCGATCGACCCGACGAGCACAGCCGCCCCACCGAGCAGCACGGCGGCGACCGTCAGGCTCAACGCCAGCGCGGACCGCCGTGACGAGAGGGGCAGCTGCGTGAGCGCGTCCGTCACGGCGAGCCGCATCTCGGTGGTCGACGCCACGCGCGAGGAGACGTCCTGCCCCCAACGCCGGGGCAGCCCGGGCGTGACCGCCTCGAGCCATGACGCCCGGGCGAGCCCGACGGCGTCCTCCTGCACCGCGCCGAACCCCGGGGTCGCCGACGTCCGACCGCGCACGGCCGCTCCCACGCCCGACGCCACGGCCGGCAGGCCGATCGCGGCGGACAACCGGTCCACGACGTCGGTGACCGAGAGCGCGGCCGGAGCGGGCTCGCGCGCGGCGACCTCCGCCGCCAGCAGCGCAGCCGCGTCGTTGAGCTCGGCACTCGCCCGGCGGGCAGCCAGAGACCGAGACCCGACGACCGTGGCCAGGAGCTCCCGCAGGACGTTCACGCCCTCGCCGGTGCGCGCCGAGGCCTCGCGGACCGGCACCCCCGTGAGCCCGTCGTCGACGAGGAGGTGCTCGACGTCCGCGACCAGCTCGGGCCGGACGTCGGGCGGCACCGTGTCCACCTGGTTGAGCACCACCACCATCGACGACTCGTGCCCGACCAGCCGGCGCAGGTAGCCGCTGTGCAGGGCGTCGTCCGCGTACTTCTGGGGGTCGACCACCCAGGCCAGCAGGTCGGCCTGCGGCAGCAGCCGGTCGACGACCTCGCGGTGCTCGGGCGCGATCGAGTCGTGGTCGGGCAGGTCGAGCAGGACCAGGCCGCGCAGCGGTGCCTCGCTCTCGCCGTCCAGCAGGCTCTCGCGCTCGATCCGGCGGTCCGGCACGACGCCGAGCCAGTCCAGCAGGGGACCGCCCTCGTCGCCCCACACGCACGCCGTGATCTCCGAGGTCGTCGGCCGGCGCACCCCGACGTCGGCGAAGTCCAGCCCGCAGATCGCGTTGAACAGGCTCGACTTGCCCGACCCGGTCCCTCCGACCAGCGCGACGACCGTGTGGTCCACGCCGAGCTCGAGCCGTTCCCGCACGCTGTCCACCGTCGAGGCCACCCGGGTCACCACGGCCGGGGCCAGGCGCGCGCCGCCGACCGCCAGGGCACGGTCCAGCGCGTCGACCCGGGCCGTCAGAGCGGCGGTGTCGTCGTTCCGCTGGCCGACGGTGGCCGCGCTCACGTCAGCCCCTTCAGCACGGCGAGCCGCAGCCGCAACCGCGATGCGGCGTCCTCGGCGAGGTCCGGGTCGGCCAGGACCTCACCCACGGCTGCGCGTTCGACCGCCACCTGCCCCGCCACCCGGGCGACCAGGTCGTCGCGCAGCTCGGTGACGGCTCGCTCCCCCGCGGTGTCGATGAGGTCGACCAGCAGGTCCCGGGCCTCGACGACGCCGGAGGCCGCGGCGAGCGCCACGGCGGCCAGCCCTTCGTCACCGAGCGCGCTCTCCGCCTTGCGACGACGACGGACCTCGCGCGCGACGTCGCGACGTCCCCGAGAGGTGCCCTCGGGTGTCGACTCCGCAGGCCCGTGCGTCAGCGCAGCCCGCACCACGCGTGGTCCCTGGGCGATCCAGCCGCGCGCTGCCTGCTCGGCGGCGCTCCGCCGGCCGGTCCGCAGCGCGGCCGACGTCCACGCGGCATCCACGGACACGCCGCCCTCGGGCCCGTCGGGTCCGGTGAGCGCGGACCGCAGGACCTCCTCGGTCTGCGCACCCGCGGAGGTCAGSGTGGCTGCCGCGGACCGCGTCAGGTCCTCGATCAACGGCCCGATGGCGGTGACCCGTGCGCGGCCCTCCCGCGCCGACCCGCGGATGCGACCCGACGGGCGCACGACCCGCCCGAGAGGGCCGGCGTCCGACGCGAGCTCCGCCCACCGCGCCCGCACCGCACCGTCCGCGACCGCACCGCCCCGGATCGATGCCGACACCTGCGCCGTCGGCCCCACGACCGCCTCGTCGAGGACCGCCGCGATCGCGCTCGCCGCGTCCGCCTGAGCCTGCACGGCCTCCGCCAGCTCGTCGACCCACGGCCGCAGCGCGGCGAGCGAGCCGCGCAGCGTCCGGCCGATGACGGTGCGCGCACGGTCGGGCCCGGCAAGCATCGCCAGCCAGCGACGGATCGGGGCGACGACCGTGGCGGGCAGCAGGCCCTCGTGCGGGCCGAGGTCGGGAACGACGAACAGAGGCGAACCTTGCAGCCCGTGCCCGCGCAGGCGGTCGAGCAGGTCCCCGCGCACGGTGGGCAGGGAGTCCGGCGGGACGCGGTTGAGCACCATGGCGATGGAGGCCCCCCGGTCGACGGCCCCCTGCAGCACCCGCCAGGGCAGCGCGTCGCCGTAGCGCGCGGCGGTGGTGACGAAGAGCCAGAGGTCGGCCGCCTCGAGCAGGCGGTGCGCCGACTCGCGGTTGGACTCCAGCACCGAGTCGAGGTCCGGGGCGTCCAGCAGGGCGATCCCCCGCGGGACGTTCTCGTCCGCCACGACGCTCACGGACTCCAGGACAGGGTGGTGCGAGAGCAGCTCCGCGTCGAGCGGGTTGTGCACGAGCACCGGCCGCCGGGTCGTCGGCCGCAGCACCCCCGCGGTGCTGACCTCGGTCCCCACCAGGGAGTTCACCAGCGTCGACTTGCCTGCGCCGGTCGATCCGGAGACCACCACCACGGCGGGCGCCGAGAGCTCCGTGAGACGGGGCACCAGGTGCTCGCCGAGCTGGTCCACCAGTCGGGCCCGGGAGGCTCGCGCGGACACGATGCCGTCGATCTCGAGCGGGAAGCCGGTGCGCTCCACGTCGCGGCGCAGGTCCCGCACGGCGTCCAGCAGGGAGGTCGCCGCGAGCGGCCGCGCGAGGACGTCGCGGGGGTCGGAGGCGGCGTGACGTGCGTGCGGAGCCAGCGGCTGCGCGGTCGGCACAGGCTGCACTGGCGCGGTGCCGGGCTGTGCGCTCACGCGCCCATTGTCGCGGTGCGATCTGACCTGGCAAAACGCGCCACGCGGGTCGGTTGCGAGCGGTTCGTCCCGGAACGAAGGATCCGATGCTGCGCGGATAGGCTGTGGGCGCACGTCCGGCCCCCGTAGCTCAACGGATAGAGCAACGGCCTTCTAATCCGTCGGTTGCAGGTTCGAGTCCTGCCGGGGGCGCCCATCCACCGCGGTCCAGCCGCCCCTCGCCCGGGCCGCACCGACCGCCACCGCGACCACGGCGAGCCCCAGCGGGACCAGCAGGTGCCACCCCGCGAGCGCGGCCAGCCCCGCGGCGAGCACGCACGCGCAGACTGCCGCCCACCACCCGGGAGACCCGCGGTCGAGCAACCGGACGGCGGCGGCGGTGCCCGTGGCGTAGATGGCGACCATGCAGCTGGTGTGCACGAGCACGAACGGCTCGAGGTCCCCGCCGGTCGCCACGGTGATGACGAAGTACACGGCGACCAGGCCTGCGACCACGAGCAGCGCCCGCCGCGGCACCCCGCCCGGCTGCGCACCGCGTGCCACCCACCGAGGCAGGTCACCGTCCCGGCCGAGCGACGCGCCCAGCTTGGCGAAGGCCCCGAGATAGGTCCCGAGCACCCCGAGCGTGACGATCGCCGCGACGACGGCCACCGCGACCCGGCCCGCACCTGCGAGCCCCACGTCGACGAGGTCCATCAGCGGCACCTGCGACGACGACGCCGCGTCGCCGAGCACCGTGACGGTCACGTACTGGAGGGCCAGGTACGCGACGCCGACCACCACCAGCGCGATCGCGGTCGCCCGCGGGATGGTCCGCCGCGGGTCCCGGAACTCCCCCGCCAGGTGCGTGACCGCCTCCCACCCGGCGAACGCCCAGACGAACAGGCTCACGGCGGCCCCCACGCCGGCCCAGCCGTGCGGGGCGAACGGCACGAGGGTCGAGGGGTCGGAGGCCGGCAGGGACACGACGACGACCCCGACGACGAGCACCACGAGCGCGCCGGTCAGCGCGAGCTGGACAGGTCCGGCGAGGCGCAGACCGACCGCGTTGGTGACCAGCGGCGGGACCAGGAACGCCACGCCGACGAGGTACACCTGCGCCTGGGTGGCGCCGAGCATCGCCACCACGTACTGCGCGCCGAGGAGCGCCACCACGGGCGCCCCGGCGCAGACACCGAAGAAGAACCAGTACCCGGTCATCCGCGCCGCCGTGGCGCCCAGCGCGAGCCGCACATACGTCGCCACGCCGCCGGAGTCGGGGTGCCGGGTGGCCAGCGCGGCGAACGTCATGGCCAGCGGCACGCTCGCGACGAGCACCGCGGCGACCGCCACCAGCGAGGCCGGTCCGGCCGCACGCGCGGCGAGGCTGGGCAGCAGCAGGATCCCGGTGCCGAGCACCGACGCGATGTACAGGGCGCTCCCGAGAGCCAGCCCGATCTGCGGCTGTCCCGCGACGACCGACGGGGCTGCGAGCGCGGGAGTGGGCACCCCTGCAGCCTCCCCTGGCCCACCGACACGATCCACCCGGCAGACGGGCGTCATCCGTCGAGATCCCGCCACCGGAAGTCGGACGAAAGGGGCCGAATAATCCGGTGACGGCGGTATCTGACACGTGGTCCAGTACTCCTACACCACCGATAGCCCGGGCATTCCGCCCGGACACCGTCATGCCCGAGGAGCACACCGTGAACCCGACCATCTCCCTCGAGCTCGCGCGCCAGGACCACTCCCAGCGCCTCGCTCAGTCCCACCAGGCACGCGTCCGCGCCGCCGCGCGGCACGTCAGACAGCCGGCCGAGAACATCGGTCGACCTCCGGATCCGCGGCGCGCCACGACCCGCTCGACGACCCTCGTCGACGCCGTCAGCGCGCACTGACCCCCTCCGCGGCGGGCGCGGGCCGATCCCCACCAGGGGTTCCGGTC
>NZ_JBFUHU010000262.1:0-5370 GCF_056402235.1 Cellulomonas sp. P4_B5_2 | reverse complement strand
GGGTGACCGCGCGCAGCTCCCCCGTCGCGGGTGTGCGCACGGGCCCGACCGCCGGGACGTAGGGCTCGTACGGAGCACCCGACGTGAAGCCCTCGCTCGACCGCACCAGGCGCAGCGCGGTGGGCTCGACGGAACGGCGGGCGCCCTCGTGCGTGGCCAGCGGGGAGACGTCGAGCAGGCGGCGGTCGTCCACGCCGCGCACGACGCCGACCTGGAGCACGTCGACGTGCCGGCCCGGACCGCGCAGGAAACCGAGCGAGTCACCGGCCTCGGCGGCCACCTCGGAGCACAGCAGAACCAGCCGGACGCCCTCGCGCCGGTTCGTCTGGACACCGAACGCCGCCTGCTCACGGAACGCCGCGAAGTCGACGGCGAACCGGCTCGGGTCGGGGTGGTAGGCCCGCGCGAGGTCCGTGGTGGTCATGCGGGAGGCCGCACCGGCGTGCCGCAGGGCGGAGATGACGGCGTCGTCGTCGACCACCTGCACCACGTCGACCACCACGGGACGGCCGGCGGCGTCCAGGGCGAGCAGCTCCGGGAGGTCCGCGTGGTCGGGGGCACCCGTGCGCGAACGGACCGCGAAGAGGGGCTCACCCGCGATGGCGGCGAGGTGGTGCGTGAGGAGCGAGGCACACTCCTGCGCGAAGGAACCGGTCAGGGGCTGCATCGGCTGGACAAGGCGCGGTCGGCCCTCGTCGAGCTCGAAGATGGGCATCTGTCTGGCCTTCCGCGTCCCGTCGTGCGCCCGCGCACCCCGGCCGGCGCGCTCGCGACCACACTGTCCCACAGCGCGCTTTGCACGTCAGCCCGTCCGYCCGGCGTGGTCGTCGGAGATCGGTCACATCACCCGGATGCGTCCGGTTTCCGCCGTCCGGATCGTCCGACCGGTCGCCTTCGTCACTCGTTGGTGAGCGCGGCCTCGACCCGGTCGACCTTGCCCGTGAGCTCCCCCACGTGTCCCGGCCGGATGTCCGCCTTGAGCACCAGGCTGACCCGGTTGCCGTGCCGGCCGACCGCCTCCGTGGCGCGCTTGACGACGTCCATCACCTCGTCCCACTCGCCCTCGAGCGTGGTGAACATGGCGTCGGTGCGGTGGGGGAGGCCGGACTCGCGGACGATGCGCACGGCATCGGCGACGGCGGCGGTCACGGACTCGCCCGCACCGAGCGGGGCGACGGAGAAGGCGACGAGCATGCGGCCAGCCTAGGCGCGCGCGTCGACCGTCCGGTGCGCGGGCAGGTGCGCCGCGAGCAGCTCGGCGAGGTGCACGCCCTGCACCCCGGCCAGCTGGTCCGCCTGCGTGCGGCACGAGAAGCCGTCGGCCAGGAAGACGTCCCCCGCGGCCGCGTCGCGCAGCGCCGGGAGCAGGGCGTTCTCCGCCACCGCGACCGAGACGTCGTAGTGCCCCTTCTCCATGCCGAAGTTCCCGGCCAGCCCGCAGCAGCCCGCGAGCGCCGAGAACTGCGCACCGGCGTCGGTGAGCAGCCGGCGGTCGGGCGTCCACGTCATCACCGAGTGGTGGTGGCAGTGCGGCTGCACGACGGCCGTGACGTCCGACAGGTCCGGCACCCGCCAGCGGTCGCCGGGGCCGATGGGGGCCGGCGCGGTGAGCAGCTCCGCGAGCGTACGGGTCTCGCGTGCCACCGCGACCGCGCGCGGGTCGTCCGGGAGCAGGTCGCGCAGGTCGGAGCGCAGGACCGCCGTGCAGGACGGCTCGAGGCCGACGATCGGGATCCCGTTGACGGCGAACGGCCCGAGCACGCCCAGCAGGTGGGTCAGCTGCTTCTTCGCGCCGTCCAGCTGGCCGGTGCTGATCCAGGTGAGGCCGCAGCAGGCGTTGTCCTCGGGCACCAGCACCTCGTACCCCGCGTCGACGAGCACCGCGACGGCGGCCCGCGCGACGGACGGCGCGAGGGTGTCGGAGAACGAGTCGGTCCAGAGCACCACCTGCGGCCTGCGCGGACCGGTCGTCCCGCCGTGCTGGGTGCCCTTGCCGGGCCGCCCGAGGAACCGGTCGCCGGGACGCGCGCTCGCTCGGACCTTGCGCTCGGGATGGTGCCGACGCTCGCTCCCAGCGCCGGTGCGCACCACCGTCACGCTCTGGCTGCCAGCGCCGCGCACCCAGGAGCGGAACGGCCGCCGGGCGAACGTGACCATCTGCCGCCGGGTGTCCATGCCGCCGGCGGCCAGCACCACCGTGGCCACGGGACGGGCGCCGAGCACCGCGTTGACCAGCGAGGACAGCCCGGGGACTCCGGTGATCAGCCGCGCCCAGCGGGGCAGCCAGCCGAGGGCGTAGTGCGACGCCGGACGCAGCTTCCCGCGGTACGTCCGGTGCAGGACCTCCGACTTGTACTGCGCCATGTCGACGCCGGCGGGGCAGTCCGACGAGCACGCCTTGCAGGACAGGCACAGGTCGAGCGACTCGTGCACCTCGGGCGACGACCAGCCACCGCTGACGAGGGTGCCGTTCGCCATCTCCTGCAGCACGCGCGCGCGGCCGCGGGTCGAGTCCTTCTCGTCCTTCGTCGCCAGGTACGAGGGGCACATGAACCCCCCGGCCGCGGTGCTGTCGGCGCGGCACTTGCCGACGCCGACGCAGCGGTGCAGCGCGGTGGTCAGGTCGCCCGCGTCGTGCACGAACGAGAACCCGTGGTCGGCCAGCAGGGGGCGGGCGTGCGGCCGGCGCAGGTCGGCGTCGAGCGGGCGCGGCCGGACCAGCACGCCGGGGTTGAGCAGGTCGCGCGGGTCGAGAAGGTCCTTGAAGGCGCCGAACAGGTCGATCGTCTGCGCGGAGTACATGACCGGCAGCAGCTCCGAGCGGGCGCGGCCGTCCCCGTGCTCCCCGGACAGCGACCCGCCGTGGCTCGCGACGAGGGCCGCGGCGTCCGTCATGAACGCGCGCAGCGGGTTGCCCGAGCGCTCCAGCGGGATGTCGAGCCGCAGGTGCACGCAGCCGTCGCCGAAGTGCCCGTACGCCAGACCGTCCACGCGGTGCGACGCCATGAGCGCCTCGAGCTCGCGCAGGTACGCGCCGAGCCGCTCGGGCGGGACGGCCGAGTCCTCGAACCCCGGCCACGCCTGCGCGCCGGACGGGGTCCGCCCACCCAGGCCGGCACCGTCCTCCCGGATCCGCCACATCGCGGCGGCCTCGGGTCCGGGCGGGAAGAGGCCCACCGCCGTCGTCCCGGCGGAGGCCGCGAGCGCGTGCGCCCGGTCCAGCGCCTCGGTCAGGTCCGAGCCGCCGACCTCGACCATGAGCCACCCGCCGCCCTCGGGCAGGGGCGGCACCGCGGCGGTCCCGCGCACGCGGCGGACCACGTCCACCAGCCGGGAGTCCATGCCCTCGATGGCCAGCGGCGCGTGCGCGAGCAGCGCCGGGACGGCGTCGGCGGCCGTCGGCATGTCCGGGTAGCCGAGCACCACCAGCACGGGCGCCGCGGCGATCGGCACCAGGCGGACCGTCGCGCCCAGGAGCGTCGCGACCGTGCCCTCGGTGCCTACCAGGGCCTTGGCCAGGTCGGTGCCATTCTCGGGCAGCAGGTGCTCGAGGGAGTAGCCGGAGACCTGCCGGCCGAAGCGGCCCAGCTCCGTCCGGATGACGTCGAGGTTGCCGCGGACGAGGGCGTCGAGACCCGGCACGACGTCGAGCGCGCCGGCGCCCGACCGCGCCTCGAACCGTCGGCCGGTGCCGTCCACCACGTCGAGGGCGAGCACGTTGTCCGCGGTCCGCCCGTACGCCACCGCGCGGGGGCCGCAGGCGTTGTTGCCGATCATGCCCCCGAGCGTCGCGCGCGCCTGCGTGGACGGGTCCGGCCCGAACCGCAGCCCGTGCGGTGCCGCCGCCTTCTGCAGGCCGGCCATGATGACGCCGGGCTCGACGCGGGCGGTCTGCGCCTCCGGGTCGATGTCGAGGATCCGGTTGACGTGCCGCGAGAAGTCGAGCACCACGCCCGTGCCCACCGCGTTCCCGGCCACCGACGTGCCGCCGCCGCGGGCGGTCAGGGGCACCCCCAGCGACCGGGTGACCTCCAGCGCGGCGAGCACGTCGTCGGTGTCCCGCGGGAACGCGACGACCTGCGGGACCACGCGGTAGTTCGACGCGTCGGTCGAGTACTCGGCGCGGCGGCGCGTGCTGTCGTCGACCGCTCCGCGCAGCGCGGACCGCAGCGCCTGCACCACGTCGGCGCTCTCGGATCGGCTCGGATCCCCTGCCACGGTCTCGGTCACGGCCACCACGGGGGCAGTCTCGCACCGGCGGCCCGCTCCCCCGCACACGTCACCGAGGGATGGTCACGACAGGGACGTCCGAGGAAGCGAGCGCCAGGACGACCGGATCCTCGGACGCAGCGCGTTCTCCACCGCAGCGTCCGAGGAAGTGAGCGTCGGGGCGACCGGATCCTCGGACGTCCGGTGGAGTGCGGGTCAGGCGAGCGAGGCGTCCAGGGTGATCTCCGTGCCCGTGAGGGCCTTGCTCACCGGGCAGGTGGCCTTGGCGTTCTCGGCGGCGGCCAGGAAGCCGGCGTCGTCGAGGCCCTCGACCTCCCCGCGGACCGTCAGCGCGATCGTGGTGATGTGTAGCCCGCCGGCCGGGTCGGGGCGCAGCGTGACGTCGGCGCTGACCTCGAGCGCCACCGGGGTGCCTCCGGCCGCGGCGATGACGCCGGAGAGCTGCATGGCGTAGCACGACGTGTGCGCGGCCGCGATGAGCTCCTCCGGGCTCGTCGTGCCCCCGGCCTCCTCGGCGGTCCGCTTGGGGAACGAGACGTCGAACGTGCCGGCCCCGGAGCTGGTGAGCTCGACCTGCCCGGCGCCCTCCATCAGGGTCCCGTTCCAGGCGGTGCGAGCGGTGCGCGTGGACATGGTGCTCCTCTGTGCTCGATCGGCCGGGCGGGATGCCCGGGACCTCCACGCTATGCAGCCGGGCGGCTCAGCGCGCGCGCTCGAGGTGCCCGGTGACGATCTGCGGCGGAGCGCCGGCCTGCCGCAGCGCCCAGGCGGCCCGCGCGTGCAGGGCGCGACGCTGGTCGGGCTCGAGCCCGTTGTACAGCGCACCGCGCACGAGGTCGTGCCCGAACACCAGCCGGTCACCGCGCGCGCGGACCACGCCCGCGGCCAGGCCGTGCCGCAGCGTGCGCCAGCAGTCGCCGACCGGGTCGCCGACCAGGGACGCCAGGTCCGCGATCACGAACGAGGTGCCGAGCACGGACGCCTGTCCGAGCAGGGCCAGCACGTCGGGCCCGAGGTACTCGATGCGCCGCCGGACCACCTCGTCCAGGGGCGTGAGCCAGCCGACGCCCGTCGTGTCGAGGACGCCGTCGGTGGTGACCAGGGCGCCGGCGGCGCGGGCCGTCCGCACCACGTCCGCGA
>NZ_JBFUHU010000261.1:0-6285 GCF_056402235.1 Cellulomonas sp. P4_B5_2 | reverse complement strand
GCCCCGCCCGGTGCCACCCCAGGTTCCCCGCCCCACGATGCCCGAAGCCGCCTCGGTGGCCTACACCGCGATGCTCCTGATCGCGGCGCTCGCGGGGTGGGCGCTGCTCCAGCTCTTCGTCCTCGGCGGACTGTCGGAGACGCGTGCGCAGCAGGTGCTGCACGCCGAGCTCCGTCAGCAGCTCGCCGCGGAGACGGCGCCGACCGGGGGGAGCATCGAGCCGGGCGCCCCCGTGGCACTCCTGGTGATCCCGACGCTCGGCGTGCGGCAGGTCGTCGTCGAGGGGACGGCGTCCGGAGACCTCACGGCCGGGCCGGGGCACCGCCGCGACACCGTCCTTCCCGGACAGGCCGGCGTGTCCATCGTCTACGGCCGCTCCGCCGCGTACGGCGCGCCGTTCCGGTCCGTGGCACTGCTGAGGGCGGGCGACGGCCTGCAGGTCACCACCGGTCAGGGCGAGTTCGTCTACCGCGTGGACGGGGTCCGCCGTGCGGGCGACCCGCTCCCCGCCGCTCTCGACGCGGGCGCCGCCCGGATCACCCTCGTCACGTCGGAGGGCGACGGTCCGCTCGCGTCGATCACGCCCGTGCGCACCGTGTACGTCGACGCGACGCTCGTCGGCGAGGCCGCGACGGGCCCCGGCGGGCGCCCCGCGGGTGTGCCCGACGCCGAGAAGGCACTGGCAGGCGATCGCAGCGTGCTGCCTCTGCTCGCCCTCTGCCTGCAGGGCCTGCTCCTCGCCGTTGCGGCCACGGCGGTCGCGCTGCGTCGCCTCCCTGGCCGCGCGGTCTGGCCGGTCGCCGCGGGGATCGTCGTGGCCCTGGCCTGGGCCTCGACCGACGCCGCCTCCCAGCTGCTGCCCAACCTCCTCTGACCCCGGCCCGGGACGTCCTCCGGGACACCGGCCCACCGACCACAGTCACGAAGGGCTCCCTCCCATGAAGCGATCGAGGGTCTCGATCATTCTTGCCTCCGTCCTGACCGGCGTCGTCGCCGCGTCCATCGCCGCCACCCCGGCGTACGCGGACCCGACCCCGCAGGTCAAGGACATCGTCGGCGTCGGCTCCGACACGACGGAGTTCGCGCTCAACTACATCGCCGACGGCCGCCGCGCCGGGGTGTTCTCCCCGGGCTACAACGCGAGCGCCAGCGCGCGTCTGGTGTCGTTCGACGCGACCGGCAGCTCCACCGTCGTGCTCAAGGCGGGGACGACGGCCATCACGCGGCCGAACGGCTCCGGCGCGGGCAAGGCGCTGCTCTACGGCGCCGGCAACAACACGAACGTGAACTTCGCGCGCTCGTCGTCCTCGCTCAGCTCCGCGGAGGTCGCGGCCGGGCTCTGGCAGGTGCCCTTCGCGGTCGACGGGCTCAAGCTCGCCGTCGCGTCGACGTCGAACGCACCCGCCAGCATCAGCGCGGCCCAGATGGTGAGCATCTACAACGGCACCTTCACCAACTGGAGCCAGCTGGGTGGCGCGAACGGCGTCATCGTCCCGCAGATCCCGCAGACGGGGTCGGGCACCCGGACGGTCTTCCTCGCCCAGCTCCAGGCCGCCAACGGTGGCACGCCCGTCACCCTTGCGGGCTCGGTGGTCGAGATCCAGGAGCACGACGCCGCGCCGATCGCCGGCAACCCGAACGCGGTCTCCCCGTTCTCGACGGGCCGGTTCCTCACCGCGACCGGCATCAAGCTCACCGGCGGCTGGACGTTCCAGCGCGCGCTCTACAACGTCGTGCGCACCGCCGACCTGACCAAGCCGTTCTTCACGTCGCTGTTCGCCGCTGACGGCTTCATCTGCAGCGGGTCGGCACAGCCGCTCATCGAGGCAGCCGGCTTCCAGCAGCTCTCCGTGGCCGCGGACGGTGGCGCCTGCGGCGTCCCGACCCAGGCCGCGGTCACCAACTTCACCGTCAACTGATTCACCGACAGCTCAGGAGCAGATCGATGAGACTCAACCGACTGGTGGCCGGCGCACTCGCCGCGACCGTCGCCACGGGTGCGGCGCTGGTCGCCGTGGCCGGCCCGGCGGCGGCCAACGACGAGGGCCCGCTGATCCCCGGCAACATCTTCTTCCTCGCGAACGCCGGGGGCTTCGACGCCAACACCCCCGCGGACCAGATCACGAGCGGCACGACTGCGACGCGGCCGTGGCAGTCCCTGACCGTGGACGCGACGTGCCCGGCCGGCACCGGCGTCATCCAGCCCCTGATCCGCATCCCGCAGGCCGGCGTGCCGGTCATCGACTGGGAGCAGGTGCCCTTCGGCCCCGTCTCCACCCTGGTCGACTCCGACGGCCGTCCGTACACGGGCCGCGGCGACTTCATGGGCAAGCCGCAGGCGCTGACGTACCTGGCGTCGCAGCCCGGCAACACCGCGGTGCTGCCGTTCCTGGTGGCGTGCCGCGATGTCGACGGCAACTCGATCGCGTACTTCGAGACCGGTCTCACGATGACCGGCACCTCGAGCGCGAACCTCACGTGGTCGATCCCGGCCGCCGCGTTCCCCTCCGAGCCCAGCACCACGACCCTCGGGGTCTCCGCGACGACCGTCGAGGCCGGCACCTCGGTCGACCTCACGGCGACCGTCGACCCCGCGGCCGCGACCGGTGACGTCGAGTTCTTCGCCGGCGCCACGTCGCTCGGGACGGCCACCGTCGCCGCCGGCGTCGCGACGCTGTCGACCGTCGCCCTGCCCGTGGGCACCAACGCGGTGACCGCCCGGTACCTCGGTGGCTCGCACGCAGCCTCCACGTCCGCGCCGGTCTCCGTCGTGGTCACCGCGGTCGCCGCCCGCACCACGGTCACGACTCTGGGCGTCACGCCGGTCTCCGGCGCGGCGTACTCGGCCGTCACGTTCAGCACCACGGTCGTGGCCTCGTCCGGCGCGGCCAACGGCACCGTCGCCTTCAAGAGCGGCGCCACGGTGCTCGGCTCGCTCCCGGTCGTCGGTGGCGTCGTCGCCGACTTCACCACCAACGTGCTCGGCGCCGGCGTGCACTCGCTGACCGCCGACTTCGTGGGAACCGCGCCGTACAGCAGCTCGGTCTCGGCGCCCGTCGCCGCGACCTACGAGCTGTCCGGTGCGGTGGACGAGCAGACGGTCACCGTCGACATCCCCGTCGGTGCCATCTCGATCACCACGCCGTACACGCCGTCGAACCCGCTCGCGCTCGGCACCGCCGTGCTCGACCCCGCGGACTCGACGTACTCCGCGTCGGCCGCCTTCGAGGACATCGTCATCACCGACACCCGGGCCGGGAACCTCGGCTTCACGGCGTCGGTCGTCTCCGGGGCGTTCACCTCCGCGGCGGGCTCGTTCCCGGGCCTGCACGCCGGGCTGACCGGCCTCGTGGCCGACCAGGTGGCGGGCAACGCGCTGCAGGCCGGCAACGTCACCCTCACCAACCACGCGCCGGCCACCGACGGCCTGGACGTCCCGAAGGTCTTCGCGACCTACGGCGCCGGCCAGCCCCTCGGCACGGCGCACATCGAGGGTGTCTTCGGCGTGGACCAGGTGCCGACGTCGGTCGCACCAGGTCTCTACACCGCGACGGTCACCTTCACCGCCGTCTGACGACGGCCCACCCGGCTGCGGCCGGGCGGTGACCAGGGGAGGTGGGGCGCGCTGCGCCTCACCTCCCCGCAGGCGTTCCCCGTCCCTCACACCTCTGGAAGGCCCGACCTGATGCTCGACCGCCTCCGTCCCCTCCTCGCGGTGGCCGCGGTGCTCGGCGCCGCCGCACYCTGCGCGAGCCCCGCCGCGGCCGCACCCGACCCGCTGCCGCCCGCAGCCGCCGACCTCGTCTCGTTCGGCATCAGCCCCGCCGGTCCGGAGCGCCCGGACGACCGGCCGTTCCTCAGCGTGACCGCACCCCCGGGGGCAGTCGTGTACGAGAACGCCGCGCTGCTCAACCAGGACGACACCACGGTCCAGCTGCAGGTCTACGGCGGAGACGTCGTCATGGCCGACGGTGGCGGGCTGGCCGTCCGCGCGCGAGACGACGCCAGCACCGACGCAGGCGCGTGGATCGCCGTCCCGGGCGCGGCCACCGTCGACGTGGCCCCCCAGACCGCGGACGCGGGGTTCGGCTACACCGTCGTCCCGTTCACGGTCTCGATCCCGGCGAACGCCGAGCCCGGTGATCACCTGGGTGCACTGGTCGCGTCGCTGGAGAGCGTGGGTCCGGGAGCCGAGAACGCGCCGAGCATCGAGCTCGAGCAGCGGGTCGCCGCTCGTGTGTACATCCGCGTGGACGGCCCGCTGGACCCGGGTCTCCGGGTGACGGACGTCTCCGCGACCTGGCACGCGGCGTCCTTGGTCGGTGCGGGCGAGGTCACCGTCGACTACACGCTCCGGAACACCGGCAACGTGCGGATGGCCGTCGAGCCCGAGGTCGCGGTCGGCGGTGCGTTCGGTCTGCTCCGCGAGCGTGTGGACGGCGACCGGGTCGACGAGCTGCTGCCCGGCGGCGAGGTGCGCGGGTCGACGACCGTGCCCGGCGTCTGGCCGCTGGTGCTCGAGACGGTCACGGTCGAAGCGACCGCGGTGGCCCCGGCGGCGGGGGACGACCCTGGCGTGGGGACCGTGTCGGGTGCCGTGCGGGTCTGGGCCGTCCCGTGGCTGGTCCTCGCGCTGCTGGTGCTCATCACCCTCGGGCTGGTCGTCCGGAGGGTCCGCCGCAGGGCGATCACGACGGCAGGACCGGCGGTCGAGGCGCCCCAGCTCGAGGCGGTGCGATGACTGCCCCGCACGCCGTCCCGCGGACGCCCGGCGGGGGCCCGGCGTTCACCTACGGGCTCCATCCTCGTCGCGGTGCGACAGCACGTGACGTGAAACCACGCCAGATCGTCCTCGAAAGGACTGCTCGATGAAGCTCAGGAGAGTTGTGGCCGCGCTGGTGGCCGGGACGTGCGCGACGGGTGCGGCGCTCGTCGCCGTGGCGGGCCCCGCAGCCGCCAACGACGAGGGTCCGCTGATCCCCGGCAACATCTACTTCCTCGCGAACGCCGGCGGGTTCGAGGCGAACACCGCGGCCGACGTCATCACGAGCGGCACGACGGCCACGCGTCCGTGGCAGTCGCTCGCCGTGGACGCCACCTGCCCGGCCGGTTCCGGCGTCATCCAGCCGCTGATCCGGATCCCGCAGGCCGGTGTCCCGGTCATCGACTGGGAGCAGGTGCCGTTCGGCCCGGTCTCGGTGCTGGTCGACTCGTCCGGACGTCCGTACACGGGTCGCGGCGACTTCATGGGCAAGCCGCAGGCGCTCACCTACCTGGCCTCGCAGCCGGGGAACACCGCCACGCTGCCGTTCCTGGTGGCGTGCCGCGACGTGGACGGCAACTCGATCGCGTACTTCGAGACCGGCCTGACGCTGACGGGCACCACGAGCGCGAACCTGACATGGTCCGTCCCGTCGCACACCTACCCGTCCGGCGGGGGCACCCAGGCCGTCGCGACGACGACCACGCTCACCGCGGCTGCCTCGGGCGCCGACCTGGTCCTCACGGCGGCGGTGGCCCCGGCCGGCGCGGCCGGTCAGGTCACGTTCAAGGAGGGCGCCACGGTCCTCGGCACCGCGCCGGTCGCTGCCGGCTCGGCCGCGCACTCGGTGCCGGCGCCCAGTGCCGGGAACCACTCGTACACCGCGGACTTCGCCCCGACCGACACCGCCGCGTACCTCGCCTCGAGCGGGAGCCTCTCGCTCTCGCTCGGGATCGACTCGGCGACGGGGCAGCTGGTGCTCACGGTGCCCGAGGCGCCCGTGGTCGACGGGTCGCTCATCTTCAGCGTCCCGTTCGACACGCCGGTCGCCCTGACCGGCTCGCGCTCGGTGGACAACTCGCGGGTCACCGCGGCCGGGGTCTTCCCGACCGTGACCGTCACGGACACCCGCCGGGACGCGCTCCTGACCGGCTGGGAGGTCAACGCGCAGGCGTCGGACTTCACCGGCACCTCCGCCACGGTCGGCGCCAAGTACCTGGGCTGGACGCCCGGCACGCCGAGCATGACGCCGGACGCCGGCAGCCCGCTCGTCGCGCAGGCCGGTCCGGCCGTCGCCTCGTTCCTGGACGACGCCTCCAGCGCCGGCCTGTCCGCCAGCTCGCTGCTGGGCCGGGCGCAGACCCCCGGTCGCGGGGTCTCGACCCTCGCCGCGGGCCTGGCGCTGGCCATCCCGGGCGCGACGTCGGCCGGCTCGTACACGTCGACCGTCACCGTCACCCTCGTCGGCGGCTGACCGAGACGCCACGGACCGGGGCTCCTCGACGCGCGAGCTGTCGAGGAGC
>NZ_JBFUHU010000260.1:0-5392 GCF_056402235.1 Cellulomonas sp. P4_B5_2 | reverse complement strand
GGCTGCGGCGGGTCGGCGGTGCCGTCATGGGCTCCTCGCTGTGCGACCCCACGACACCTCCAGTCGTCCACACGTCTCTGATCTGCCGCGACGTCGTCGTCGGGCGCGCTGTACGCAACCCGGCGTCGTGCGGTCACGAAACCATAACGGCTCGTGGACCCGCTTCCAAGTCTCTGGACATCCGTCCAGTGCACGGACCGGACAAACCCGGCGACACGCTGAGCGACACGCCGACGTCGGACACGTGATCCGCACATCCGGACCAGTGACACGAGTGATCAGAACAGTTGGCCCCGCTGCATCGCGTCGCGGACCTCGCCGACCAGCTCCTCCAGGATGTCCTCGAGGAAGACGACTCCGACGGTCTGCCCGGCCTCGTCGACGCGAGCCAGGTGCGACCCGGAGCGCTGCATGGCCGCGAGCGCGTCCTCGACCTCGTCGTCCGGGCCGACGACCGCCAGCGAGCGGACCCGCCAGGCGGGCACGGGCGTGCTGCGCGAGTCCTCGTCGGCGTACAGGACGTCCTTCAGGTGCAGGTACCCGGTGGGCGCCCCGTCCGCGTCGACCACGGGGAACCGGCTGAACCCGGTCCGCGCGACGAGCTTCTCGACGTCCTCGGGCGTGCTGCCCACCCCCACGGTGACCAGCTCGTCTGTCCGGATCATGACGTCGTGCGCGGTGCGGTCGGAGAACTCGAGCGCGCCGGCGAGCAGCCCCTGCTCGTCCTCGAGGAGCCCCTCCGCCTGCGACCGCTCGACGATCGACTGGACCTCCTGCGCGGTGAACGCGGAGGCGACCTCGTCCTTCGGCTCGATCCCGAACAGCCGGAGCGCATGGTTGGCGATCCAGTTGAGCCCGGTGATCACCGGGCGCACCACGCGGGCGATCCACACGAGCGGCGGGCCGAACAGGAGGACCGCGCGGTCGGGGCCGGCGACGGCGAGGTTCTTGGGCACCATCTCACCGAGCACCACGTGCAGGTACACCACGATCGCGAGCGCGACCACGAACGCGATCGGGTGCGTGAGGTCCTCGCTCACGCCCAGCGCGTGCAGCGGCGCCTCGATCAGGTGCGCGATGGCCGGCTCGGCGACCACGCCCAGGCTCGTCGAGCACACGGTGATGCCCAGCTGGGCGCACGCGAGCATGAGCGAGACGTGCTCCATCGCCCACAGGACGGTGATCGCGCGGCGGTCGCCCTCGCGGGCGAGGGGCTCGATCGCGCTCCGCCGCGCCGAGATGATGGCGAACTCGGCGCCGACGAAGAAGGCGTTGGCGGCCAGCAGCAGGACCCCGACGACCAGGGCGAGGCTCGAGCTCATGACTCCTCCCCGTCGTCCGGCGCCGCGGGGCGCACCCGCACCCGCTCCACGCGTCGTCCGGCCATGGCCTCGACCTGGATCTGGACCCCCTCGACGACGATCTCGTCACCGTCCGCCGGGATGCGGCCGAGCACGAACATCAGGAGCCCGCCGAGGGTCTCGTAGGGTCCGTCGGCCGGGACGTGCAGCCCGGTGACCTCCACCAGCTCGTCGGGCCGCAGCACGCCGGGCAGCAGCCACGAGCCGTCCGCCGAGCGGGCGGTCGAGGTGCGACGCCGGTCGTGCTCGTCGGCGACGTCCCCGACCAGCTCCTCGACGACGTCCTCGAGCGTCACGACGCCCGAGGTGCCGCCGTACTCGTCGACGACGACGGCCATCTGCAGGCCCTGCTCCCGCAGCTCGACCAGCAGCGGGCCCAGGTGCACCGTCTCGGGCACGCGAGGCGCATCGACCATGAGGGCGGCCGCCGGCACCTCGGCGCGGCGCTCGTACGGCACGGCGATCGCGCGGCGCAGGTGCACGAGCCCGACGATGTCGTCGCTCGAGTCCCCGATCACCGGGAAGCGGGAGTGCCCGGTGCGGCGGGCCAGGTCGATGACGTCGGACGCCGGGTCCTCGCGCCGGACCACCACCAGACGCAGCCGGTCCGTCATCACGTCGACGGCCGTCAGCTCGGTGAACTCGATCGAGTTGGTGAGCAGGGTCGCCGTGGACTCGTCGAGGGTCCCCACCTCGGCCGAGCGGCGCACGAGCGCGGCGAGCTCCTGCGGCGAGCGCCCGCCCGAGAGCTCCTCACGCGGCTCGATCCCGACGCTGCGCAGCAAGGCGTTGGCGCTGCCGTTGAACACGGTGATGAGCGGACGCAGGGCGCTGGTGAACCCGCTCTGCAGCGGGGCGACCATGCGCGCGGTGGGCAGCGGCCRGCTGATCGCGAGGTTCTTGGGGATGAGCTCGCCGACGACCATCGAGAAGCCGTTGACCAGGACGATCGCGAGCACCCCCGCGACGATGCCGCCGATCGCCTGACCGAGCGCCGACTCCTGCAGGGGGAGGCGCAGCAGCCGCACCACGGCGGGCTGCGTGGTGTACCCGAGCAGGATGGTGGTCAGGGTGATGCCGAGCTGGGCGCCCGAGAGCTCGGTGGACAGCCGCCGGAGCGCCTTGAGGACGGACTGGCTGCGCCGGTCGTCCGGGGCCGCCTGGCCCTCGACGAGGCCCGGGTCCAGGGTCACCAGCGAGAACTCGCTGGCGACGAACACCGCGGTGCCGAGGGTGAGCAGCACCCCAAGGCCCACGAGGAGCCATTCGATCAGCACGCGGCGCTGCCCTTCAAAGGGCGGGAGCCACGGCGAACGCCGACCCGGAGGTCGGCGCTGGTGGGGATCCCCGGAGGGAGTGAGAAGAGGAAGAGGTGGCCGGCATGGTCTCCCCCGGGCTCATCGGCCCGGGCGGGACGCCGGCAGCGACTTGAGCTGCTCATGGTGGGCTCGATCATACGGGCGACCCGGCGACTCCACCCGGCGCGTCCACGGATCGGGGCGTCATCGTGGCGAGCCTGTGCCACGCTGGCGGCATGGCGAACGTGAGCGGTGGGCCGACGACGCCCGGCGGTGCAGCCGGCACGACGGTCCTGGTGGTGGAGGACGAGCCGGCGATCGCGCAGGCGATCGTGCATCGTCTGTCCGCGGAGGGCTGGACGGTCGAGTCGGTGGGCGACGGGCTCAGCGGGGTCAGCGCGGCGTCGCGGCTGCGCCCGGACGTGGTGGTGCTGGACGTGATGCTCCCCGGGATCGACGGGCTCGAGGTGTGCCGGCGCATCCAGGCCGAGCGCCCCGTCCCCGTCCTCATGCTCACCGCCCGCGACGACGAGACGGACATGCTCATCGGCCTGGGCGTCGGCGCCGACGACTACATGACCAAGCCGTTCTCGATGCGGGAGCTGGTGGCGCGCACGAAGGCGCTGCTGCGGCGCACCGAGCGCGCCACGCGCGCCGCCGAGATGGCCTCCGCCGAGCAGCCCGACCCGCCGCTGGTGCTGGGCGACGTCACGGTGGACCGGGCCCAGCGCCGGGTCCTGCGGGGCGAGACCGAGGTGCACCTGACCCCGACGGAGTTCGACCTGCTGCTCGCCCTCGCGGCGACGCCCCGCACGGTCCTCACGCGCGAGCGGCTCCTCGCGGAGGTCTGGGACTGGGTCGATGCCAGCGGCACCCGCACGGTCGACTCCCACATCAAGGCGCTGCGCCGCAAGCTCGGGCCGGACCTGATCCGCACGGTGCACGGCGTCGGCTACGCGTTCGAGCCGAACGACGGCACCGGTGACGCCGGCGGGGCGACGGTCCCCGAGGGCGCGTGAACGCACCCCGGCACGTCCGCGGCGAGTTCGCCCGCTCGCGGCTCCCGGACGTCCGGCCGCTCGATCGCCTGAGCTCGATCAAGATCAAGCTCGGCGTCCTCGTCGCGGCCACCGTGACGGCAGCCGCGTTCATCACGTGGTTCGGGCTGTACAACCACCTGGGCCCGTCGCGGACGCTCCCGATCGCGATCGTGGGGTCGCTCATCGTGACGCAGCTGCTGGCGCGGGGCATGACGTCGCCGCTGCGGGAGATGACCTTCGCGGCCCGACGGATGGCCTCCGGCGACTACAGCCGCCGGGTGCGGGCCACCAGCCTCGACGAGGTGGGGCAGCTGGCGGACGCGTTCAACACGATGGCCGACGACCTGGAGCAGGCCGACCTGTTCCGGCGCGAGCTCGTGGCCAACGTCTCGCACGAGCTGCGCACGCCGGTGACCGCGCTGCAGGCTCAGCTGGAGAACATCGTCGACGGGGTGACGGAGGCCGACCCCGCCACCATGCAGGCCGCGCTGGCGCAGACGGAGCGCCTCGGCCGGCTCGTCACGTACCTGCTCGACCTGTCGCGGCTGGAGGCGGGCGACGTCCCGCTCGAGGTCGCCACCGTGCGGCTCCAGGACTTCCTCGAGGAGGCGGCGAAGGGCGCCATGCTCGTCGGCGCGACGAAGCGGCTGCGCTTCCCCGTGGTGGTCGAGCCCCCAGACCTCACGGTGCCGGCCGACCCGGACCGGCTGCACCAGGTGGTCGCGAACCTGCTGCACAACGCGGTCCGGCACTCCCCCGACGACGACGAGGTCCGGCTCGAGGCGTCGCGGGTGGGCACGGACGTGCGGATCGACGTGGTCGACCACGGCCCGGGCATCGCGCGGGAGCAGCGGCCGCACGTCTTCGAGCGGTTCGTCCGGGGCAACACCCCTGCGCTCACGGGCCAGGCGTCGACGGGCGGAACGGGTCTGGGGCTCGCGATCGTCCGGTGGGCCGTCGAGCTGCACGGGGGCCGGATCGAGGTCRCGGACACCGAGGTGGGCTGCACGATGCGCGTCACGCTCCCCGCGACCAGCCCGGCGCTCAAATAGCCGAGTTCTCCTCCGGCCAGAACACTAGGGTCGGGCGCATGACGACCGACGGCACGATCCTCGTCGACCACCTCTCCAAGTCGTTCGGGCCCGTCCGTGCCGTCGACGACCTCTCCTTCCAGGTCGCTCCCGGTCGCGTCACGGGGTTCCTCGGACCGAACGGCGCCGGGAAGACCACCACGCTGCGCATGCTGCTCGGCCTGGTGCGGCCGACCGCGGGTGCCGCGACCATCGGCGGCCAGTCCTACGGCCAGATCCGCCGCCCGCTGCGCACCGTCGGCGCCGCCCTCGAGGCCGCGAGCTTCCACCCCGGCCGCACGGCACTCGACCACCTCCGGCTCTACACCCCGCAGGTCGGCGTCCCCGACGCGCGCGCAGCGCAGGTGCTCGAGCTCGTGGGCCTCTCGGAGGCAGCCCACCGCCGCGTCGGGGGGTTCTCGCTCGGCATGCGGCAGCGGCTCGCGCTGGCCACCACCCTGCTCGGCGACCCGCGCGTGCTCCTGCTCGACGAGCCGGCCAACGGACTCGACCCGGAGGGGATCCGCTGGCTGCGCGGGTTCCTGCGCGCGCTGGCCGCGGAGGGCCGCACGGTCCTGGTGTCGAGCCACGTCCTGTCCGAGGTCGAGCAGACCGTGGACGAC
>NZ_JBFUHU010000259.1:0-5398 GCF_056402235.1 Cellulomonas sp. P4_B5_2 | reverse complement strand
CCTCCGCGGCGTCCTGCAGCGATCCCTGGGCGCGCAGGGACTCGACCGCGGTCGCGAGCTCGCGCTCGGCCTCGGTGACCAGGCCGGCGGCCCCCAGCACGCGGCCGCGGTCGAGGCCGAGCATCGCCAGGATCCCGGGCAGGAGCCCCTCGTAGAGCCGCTCCGCCTGCACGTAGTGGTGCAGCGCGGACGGCAGGTCACCGGAGACGTAGTCGAGGAACCCGAGGTCGTGCACGGCCTTCGCGACGAGCACCTCCGCACCCTCCCGCCGGGCCAGGGCCAGGCACAGGTCGAGGTCCGCCCGCGCCGGTCCGAGCCGCGCGGCCCCCATGTGCACCACCGCGCGGTTGACCAGCACCTTCGCGACGAGCACCGGCTGGGCCTGCACGTCGAGGCCGGCCAGCGCGACGCCGTACTCGACGAGGGACTCCTCGTCGCGCCCGGCCCGGCGCAGCAGGATCGCCCGTTGCGCGTGCGCGATCGCGCGCTCCTGCGGGGGCAGCAGGTCGGTCGCCGCCGCGAGGAGCTCCAGGCCGGCGTCGAGATGCCCGGCCTCGGCCTCCGCCATCGCCAGGCTCACGCTGACCCGGCCGCGCAGGTTCTGCTCGCCGTCGCGGTCGTGCGCAGGGTCGCCGAGGGCGCGCAGCGCGGCCCGAAGCAGCCGAGCGCCTGCCACCGGCCGCATGTCCTCGTTGGCGGCGACGCCCGCCGCGTACAGGTCGGCGGCGCGGCTCACAGCTCGACGGCGGAGGTCACCACGACCCCGTCCGGCGCTCGCACCACCAGCTGCACGGCGCCCGCGGGGACCTCCTCGAAGACGAACCGACCCGAGGCGTCCGCACCGACCACCCGGGCACCCTCTGGCCGCTGCAGCTCGACCTCGGCCGCCCGGCCGGGGAGCAGCCAGCCGTCGACCCGGCGCGCTCCGCTCGGACCCTCGGCCACGCTCAGCAGGACGGTGAGCGCCTCGGCCTCGAACCGGAGCGTGCGGACCCGGCTCGACGCCCGGGCACCCGGAGCCACGGACGCGTCCTCGACGAGCCGGGCCACCTCGGCGTCCAGCTGCGAGGCACCGAGCGCCAGCACCACGAGCTGGTCGAGCACGGGCGGCGGCGGGTCTGCCTCGTCGAAGCCGTCGCGCAGACCGGCGAGGATCTGCTGGTCCAGGACGTCCGGCCAGTCGTTCATGGCGCCTCCCAGAGCGGATCGGTCAGGAGGAGCTCGCGCAGCTTGGTCAGGCACCGCCCACGGGTGGGGCCGATGCTGCCGTGCGGCATGCCCATGGCCTCGGAGATCGCCGTGTAGTCCGGACGGTCCACCTGGGCCACGACCCGCAGCAGCTGCTGGCACCGCTCCGAGAGCTGCGCGAAGGACCGCCACAGGCTCCGCGCACGCTCCCGTGCCACCAGATCGTCGACGACGTCATGCCCGGGGTCGTCCGGCAGCTCGACCGTCTCGGTCGGGACCACCTGGCGGGACCGCCGGTGCACCTTGATCGCCTCGTTGCGCGCGACCGTCGTGAGCCAGCCGGCCAGCGCCTCCGGGACGCGGATCTCGTGGAGCCGGCGGACGAGCTCGAGCCATGTCGTCTGCACCACGTCGGCGGCCGTCGACGTGTCGAGCCCCTGGGACCGGGCGACGTGCCACAGCAGCGGGTTCAGGTCGTGCACCATCTCCTCGATGGCCGCGGAGTCGCCCGCACGCGCCCGTGCGAGACAGGCAGCGAGCCTCTCCCGACGGCTCGCGCGCGGGTCGACCGGGGCAGCCGAGGGCTGCAGGTCCTGGCTCATGGCTCCCCCGGCGCGGTCCCCTGCTCGCGTTCCCCGAGCACGGTCGCGCGCACCCGCCTCGCTCGCTCCAGCACCGCGGCACCCTCGACCGCGGCGCCGTCCGGGTCCTGCGCGATCGCGTGGGCCAGCTTGCCCGCGACGATCGCTGCCGCGAACGAGGTGCCACCCCAGCGCGCCGTACCGGTGGCCATGTCGTCCGAGTCGAACGCCCACGGCTGCTCCAGGGCGGCGGCGAGCCGATCAGGCCCGACCGGGCTGCCGAACGACCTCGGCATCGCGCTGACCACGGCCGACCCGCGCTCGTAGTGCTCGACCCACGGACCGTAGTTGCTGAACGTCGCGAGCGAGCCGTCCGGGTTGGTGGCCCCCACGCTCACGAGCGGGACCGCGGGCAACGAGTCGCTCTCGGCCAGCGCCGTCAGAGCCGCCGGGTAGACCGGGACGCGGTCGGAGCCGTTGCCGGCCGCGCAGACCACCTGGACCCCGAGCTCCCCCAGCTCGCCGAGCACCGACCGCAGCGCCGTGGTGGTCGGGTCCTCCGTCGGACCGTCGTCGACGTACCCCCACGCCAGGCACACGACGTCGACGAACAGCCCGGGGTGCTCGGCGTCGGCACCCCGGACGCGCTCCAGGAGCCAGGTGAGAGCGGACAGCGACCGGCCGGGCGGGAACACGCCGTCGGCGTCCATCGCCTGCAGCGAGAGCAGCCGCGCCGACGGGGCGTGCTGCCGCACCAGACCGGCGACGAACGTGCCGTGCCCGGCCGAGTCGTCGAGCCTGCCGTCCCCGTCCACGTTGCCCACCCGTGGGCCGGGCAGCTCCTCCGTCGGACGCCAGCCGGCCGCGACGGCGTCGGTCACGATCGGCCCGTCCGGCCCGACGAACCACTCGTGGGCGGCGATCCCGCCGTCGACCACCGCCACCACCGGCGGACGGACCGGCCGCAGGTCGTCCGGAGGAGGTGCGAGCAGGCCGACGTCGACCGCCTCACGCACACCCCCGGCGAACGGGCTCCGCACCGCGAACGGGCTCCGGACCGCCAGCGCGGTCCGACTGTCGACGTCGCTCCACGACGCGAACGGGCTCCGCACGGCGAAGGGGCTCCGCACCGCGAACGGGCTGCGGACGGCGGAGGGCGTCCGAATGCCCGCGAACGGGCTCTGCACCGCCGAGGGGTCCTCCAGAGCGGCCGAGTCGTCGGGCACCTTGACCGGGCGCAGCGACGCCACGGTCCGGGCCAGGTCCGCGTCCCAGCTGTGCACCTCGCCGAAGGCCGGGAGCTCCGCCTGGAGCCGCAGGCCCGCCTCCACCGCCGTCATCCCGGACACCCGGAGCGTGAGCCGGCCCCTCTCGACCTCGCCGGCCGTCACCGAGCCGCCGTGGTGCCGCAGCCTCTCGTTCAGCTGCTCGAGCACGTCCTGCGTGCAGGCGAGCGCCTCGACCGTGAGCAGGTCCGCGCTCAGCCGGACGGGCGGGGAGACGACCGGCGGTGCGGGTTCCGTGGAGCCTGCCTCGGCCACGCCGACGGCCTGGCGGTACCACCGCACATCGTTCCCGGCCATGAGACTGCCCCTCGTCGGACGATCCACCGTTGCTTCAGGTTAGGGTCGCGCCGCAGCGCCGGGATACCCCCGCGTGCGCTCTCGTCGTCGCGGTCCTGCGCGGCGCCCGACGTGTCCCTTGTCACCCGGACGGGCTACGGTGCCCGAGGCACCGCAACCCGGTGCAGAACCGACAGCACGGGAGGACTCCGGCATGGGTATCAGCATCCTGCAACGGGCCAGCGTGAGGGCGGGTGCGGTGGCGACAGCCGCGGTGCTCGCCGTGGGCCTCGCCACACCGGCCTACGCCGGCAACGGCCACGGCGGCAGCGGATCGAGCGAGTACCAGCTCACCGTCATGGGCACCACGGACCTGCACGGCAATGCTCTGAACTGGGACTACTTCAAGAATGCGGAGTACGACGACAGCGCCCACAACGACGTGGGCCTGGCCAAGGTCTCGACGCTGGTGAACCAGGTGCGCGCGGACCGCGGGGACCGCAACACCCTGCTCATCGACGCGGGCGACACCATCCAAGGCACGTCGCTGGCGTACTACTACGCGAAGATCCAGCCGATCTCGAAGACGGTCGAGCACCCCATGGCCGCAGCCATGAACGCGATCGGCTACGACGTCGCCGCGCTGGGCAACCACGAGTTCAACTACGGGATCCCCTACCTGCGCACGTTCGAGAAGCAGCTCGACTTCCCCCTGCTCGCGGCCAACGCGACCAACGACAAGAACGGCCGGGCCGCGTTCACCCCGTACGTCATCAAGACGGTCCGGCCCCCGCACGGCAAGCCGGTCAAGGTCGGCATCCTCGGCCTGACCAACCCGGGCATCGCGATCTGGGACAAGGCGAACGTCGAGGGGCAGATGAGCTTCGGCGGGCTCGTCGAGCAGGCGACGAAGTACGTGCCCGAGATGAAGCGCAAGGGCGCCGACGTCGTCGTCGTCGCGGCCCACTCGGGTGCGGACACCTCGTCCTCCTACGGCGACACCCTGCCGTTCCCGGAGAACGCGGCGACGCTCGTGGCCGAGCAGGTACCCGGCATCGACGCGATCCTCGTCGGCCACGCCCACCAGGAGATCGCCGAGCGCACCGTCACCAACACTGCGACCGGCAAGCCCGTCGTCCTCTCGGAGCCGCTGAAGTGGGGTGAGCGGCTGTCGGTGTTCGACATCGACCTCTCGTTCAGCCACGGCCGCTGGAGCGTGCAGTCGGTGGACGCCTCCGTGCTCAACTCCAACACCGTCCCGGAGGACCCCGCGATCGTCAGCCTGCTCCAGGCGGACCACCAGAAGGTCGTCGACTACGTCAACGGCGTGATCGGCACCTCGACCGAGGCCATGTCCGCGGCGACCGCACGGTACGAGGACACCGCGGTGCTGGACTTCATCAACTACGTCCAGGCCGGGGCGGTCAAGGCCGAGCTCACGGGCGCCGACGCCGACCTGCCGGTGCTCTCGATCGCGGCACCGTTCAACAAGGACGCGGCGATCCCGCAGGGTGACGTGTCCGTGCGGGACATCGCGGGCCTGTACATCTACGACAACACGCTCCTGGGCATCAAGCTCACGGGCGCACAGGTCAAGGCGTACCTGGAGAAGTCGGCGCAGTACTTCAAGGCCGCCCCTGCTCCCGGCACGTACCCCGCCGCCAGCCTCACCAACGCGGTGACGCCGACGGCGCCGAACGGCACTCCGGACTACAACTACGACGTCATGGGAGGGCTCGACCAGCCGCTCACCTACGACATCGACCTGGCGCAGCCCGTCGGCAGCCGGATCACCGGGCTCGCCTACGGCGGCGTCCCCGTGACCGACACGCAGGAGTTCGTCGTGGCGATCAACAACTACCGGCAGTCCGGCGGAGGCAACTTCCCGGGTGTGACGACCGCCCCCGTCGTCTACAACCGGCAGGTGGAGATCCGCCAGCTGCTCATCGACTGGGTGAGCGCGAACGAGGTGGTGGACCCGAGCGTGTTCTCGGCCACCAACCCCGACTGGCGGCTGACGTCCGGCGGCACGCCGCTGACCGTCACGCCGTAGCACCTGACGCGGGG
>NZ_JBFUHU010000258.1:0-8880 GCF_056402235.1 Cellulomonas sp. P4_B5_2 | reverse complement strand
GCCCCAGGACCCTCCGACGCTCACGACGACGTCGCTCGACCGCACCAGGAGCGCGTTGCGCAGCTCGCCGAGCCCGGTGGGGATCGCGACGGTGACATCGGGGTTGGCCTCTGCCCGGTCGGTCCCCGGGAGCAGGCCGACCACGGTCCCGCCGGCTGCCGCAGCTCCGCGCGAGACCGCCGCCATCACCCCGCCGAGCCCGCCGCAGACGACGACGTGCCCACGCTCGGCGAGAGCCCGCCCGAGCTCCTCAGCGGCGGTGCGCTCGTCGGACGACGCGTCCGACGGTCCGACGACCCCCACGTAAGCCATGTGCCGCTCCTCGAGCTCGGTGCTTCCAGTCGAGATCGGTGGGTAGAGCTACCGAGTTCTGCAGCAACCACCGAGCTCGGGGTGCTGCGGGGTCAGAACCGGTCCGGGTCCCCGGCGCCCACGCGGACCACCTCCGGGGTGCCCTCCGTCCAGTCGACCACCGTCGTCGGCTCCGTGCCGCAGTCGCCGGCGTCGACCACCGCGTCGAGCACCAGGTCCAGCTCCTCCTTGATCTGCCAGCCCTCGACCATCGGCCACTCGTGGCCGGGCATCAGGAGGGTGCTGGACAGGAGGGGTTCGCCGAGCTCGCGCAGGATCGCCTGGGCCACCGGGTGGTTCGGGATGCGGACRCCGACCGACCGCTTCTTCGCGTGCGCCAGCCGCCGGGGCACCTCGGGGGTGGCCAGCAGGATGAACGTGTACGGGCCGGGGGTCGCCGCCTTGATGGCGCGGAAGGCGCTGTTGTCCAGGTGCACCAGCTGGCCCAGCTGCGCGAAGTCGGCGCAGACCAGCGTGAAGTGGTGGCGGTCGTCGAGGTGCCGGATCTTGCGGATGCGGTCGGCGCCGTCGTGGTTGTCGATGCGGGAGCCCAGCGCGTAGCAGGAGTCCGTCGGGTACGCGATCACCGCGTCGTGGCGCAGCAGGTCCACCACCTGCGCGATCGACCGCGGCTGGGGGTTCTCGGGGTGGACGTCGAAGTACCGGGCCATGGTGTCGAGGCTACGGCTTGTGGGGTGCGACGCCCCGGACCTGGTCGGCGGCGAACCGCAGGTGCGAGGCGGCCAGCTTGGCGCGCGCCGCCTCACCCAGGTCGACGCCGAGCACGTCCGCCAGGCACACCAGGTAGACGAGGACGTCGGCCATCTCCTCGGCGACGCGCGCATGACGGTCGGGTGCGGAGAACTGCGCGACCGCGTCGTCCGCGGGCACCCACTGGAACAGCTCCGCCAGCTCCCCGACCTCCCCGACGAGCGCCAGGATCACGGACTTGGGGTCGTGGAACTGCTGCCAGTCGCGCTCGGTGCTGAACTCCCGCACGAGGCGGGCCAGCTCAGCGAGCTCGGTCACGCGGGGACCAGGTGGTCCGGGCAGACCTCGAACCGGTCGGGCGCGATGGTCAGCTCCGCGCGGCCCCCGGTGAGCGAGCGCAGGTCCAGCACGTACCGACCCAGCTCGGCCTCCGGCACCGAGGCGTCGATGCGCACCAGCCCGTCGTCGAGGGACGTCGTCGCGTTGATGTGCCCCCGGCGCGCGCTCAGGTCGCTCATCACGTCGCCCTGCGCGGCGATCGGCACCGTGACGGACACGTGGCTGATCGGCTCCAGGACGGTCGTCCCCGCGGAGTGCAGGGCCTCGCGCACCCCGTTGCCCGCGGCGGTGCGGAACGCCATGTCCGAGGAGTCGACCGAGTGCGACTTGCCGTCGTAGACCTCAACGCGCAGGTCCACCACGGGGTACCCGTGCGGGCCGCCCGAGGCCATCGCCTCGACGACGCCCTTGTGCACCGCCTGGACGTAGGTGCGGGGGATCGCACCGCCGACGATGGCGTCGACGAACTCGAACCCGGACCCGTGCGGCAGCGGCGACACCCGCAGCTGCACCACCGCGAACTGCCCGTGCCCGCCGGACTGCTTCTTGACCTTGCCCTCCGCCTCGACCGGCCGACGGATCGTCTCCCGGTACCCGACCGGCACCGGCGAGGTGCTCACGTGCACCCCGAACACGCGCGCGAGCCGTTCCAGCGCGACCGCCAGGTGCGTGTCACCGAGCCCGCGCAGCACCGTGCTGTCGCCGGAGCGGTCGATGCTCAGGGTCGGGTCCTCGGCGGTCAGGCGGGACAGCGCGGCGGAGAGGCGGTCGTCGTCGGACTGGGTCACGGGTTCGAGCGCGAGGGCGTAGACGGTGTCCCGGGCACGGGGAGGCCGGGCGGTCATCGACGCGCCCGGCCCGGTGCGTTCCGCCAGCAGGCTCCCCGACGGGGTCCCGGTGAGCTTGGCGACGGCGCCGATCTGCCCCGCGGGGACGGCGTCGACCGGGAGGTGCTCCTTGCCGCGCAGCCGGAACAGTCCGGGGATGCGCTCCTCCGTCCGGGTCGCGGTGTTGAGCAGCCGGTCGCCGTTGCGGACCGTGCCGGACAGCACCCTGAACATGGTCACCTGGCCGACGAAGGGGTCCGCCAGCGTCCGGAACGCGTACAGCAGCGTCGGCCCCGCCGGGTCGGCGGCGACCTCGACCTCGGTCTTCCCGGCCTGCACGCGGGCGGTCCGGTCCGCCGGCGACGGCCCGAGCTCGCACAGCAGGTCCGCGAGCCGGTCCACGCCCACCCCGGTCACGCCGGACGCCAGCAGCACGGGGAACGCCTCGCAGGCCCGGACCTCCTGCGCGAGGGTGCTCTCCAGCTCGGCCGTGCTGGGCACCTCGCCCGACAGGTAGCGCTCCAGCTGGTCGTCGTCGTGCGCGACGATCTCCTCGGTCACCTCGTCGTGCAGGCGGTGCTCCTCGTCGGCGAGCCCGGCCGGCAGGGCCTCGGTGTGGTGGTGGCCGTCCCGGTCGTAGGCCAGGCCCTGCTCGCTGAGCACGTCGGCGACGCCCGTGAACGACGTCTCCTCGCCCAGCGGCAGCTCGAGCGGGACCAGCCCGTCGCCGAACGCCGTGCGCAGGTCCGCCAGCACGTGCCGGAAGTCGGCCCGGGCCTTGTCCTCCTTGGTGACGACGACCATCCGCGGCACCCCGGCCTCGGCCGCGAGCCGCCACGCGGCGTGCGTGCCCGCCTGCACCCCGTCGACCGCGCTGACCACGATCAGTGCGAGGTCCGCGGCCGCCAGCGCGGCGTCGACCGCGCCCGCGAAGTCCGCCGAGCCGGGCGCGTCCAGCAGCGTCACGTCGTAGGCGTTGCCGTCCGTCGCGGTCCACGGAAAGGGGGCGACGCCGAGGCCCAGGGAGATCCCGCGCGCGATCTCCTCCGGCTCGTGGTCGGTCACCGTCGAGCCGTCCTCGACGCGGCCCGCTCGGGTGAGCACCCCGGCCCGGTGCAGCAACGACTCCGTGAGAGTCGTCTTGCCGGACCCGGCGGCGCCCAGGAGCGCCACCGTCCGGATCCGCGGCGTCGATGCCTGGTCCATGGCTCACTCCTGGTTCGAGGTTGCTCCTGAGCCACCGGCGCGTCCCGGGCTCGTACTCCGTTCGGTCGGTCAGACGGCCCCGAGGATGTCGACGACGAAGATCAGCGTCGATCCGGCGGGGATCGTCTCGCTGGCCTGGTCGCCGTAACCGAGGTCCGGCGGGATGACCAGGAGCACCTGGCTGCCGACCGTCTGGCCGGTCAGACCCTGCGTCCAGCCGGCGATGACGCCGTTCAGTGCGAACGTCGCGGGCTCGCCCGAGTCCCAGGACGAGTCGAACTGCGTGCCGTCCCAGAGCCAGCCGGTGTAGTTCACGGTCAGGGTCTGGTCCGCGGTCACCTCGGCGCCGGTGCCCTTGATCAGCGGCTGCACGACGAGCGTCGTGGGGGCCGGGTCGGCGATCGGCGTGATCGACGGCTTGCCGTCGGCGTCGAGCGTGACGGTCGGCAGGCCGGCGGGAGGAGTCACGGCCTCGCCCTCGGCGCGCTCGAGGGCCGGCACGGTGTCGTTGGCCTCGACGACCTCGCCGACGACGACGTTGGTGCCCTCGCCGTCCGGGACGGCGAACAGGATGCGGACGCCGACCTTCTGGCCGACGAGCGCGTCGTGCAGGTCGGGGAGCAGCTGGTCGTCGGCGACGATCTTCTCGGGCGGGCTGTCGGCCGCGTAGGTGTCACCGAGCTCGGTGCCGTCCGTGCCGCTGACCGCGGCCGTCTCGATCGAGAGGGTCTGGCCCTCGGTGATCTCGTCGCCCGTGCCCTCGTCGACCACGCGGACCACGAGAGCGCTGACCGTGAACGGCGTCGTCGGGAGCGTGATGGTGGGCTTGCTGCCGGGCTCGCCCTCGACCTTGACCTTGGCCAGTGCGGCCACGTCGGCGGGGTCGGCGGTCGACGTCGACGTCGCGGAGGGCGTCGGGTCGTCGGCCGAGTCGCCGGCGCAGGCGGCCAGCGAGAGGCCGAGGGTCAGGGCGAGAGCTGCGGCGGCAAGGCCGCGGCGGGCGGTGGTCG
This sequence comes from Cellulomonas sp. P4_B5_2, assembly GCF_056402235.1. NCBI lineage: Bacteria > Bacillati > Actinomycetota > Actinomycetes > Micrococcales > Cellulomonadaceae > Cellulomonas > Cellulomonas sp. P4_B5_2. The sequence continues at coordinate 4,436 of NZ_JBFUHU010000258.1, read as the reverse complement.
TGCGGCGCACGAGGGTCCTCCGTCGGTTCGGGTCCCGCCCGGGGAGGCGGCGGACCTCGGCACGGTACGCGAGATTGCTGGGAGCCCGCTGAGCGGCCCGGTGGCTGGGCGGCGCGAATCGCTTCAGAGCAGCCGCCGGTCGCCCTCCCGGACCACGCGCAGCCAGCGGTACCCGTAGCCGTCGAGCTCCACCTCGGTGGCCCCGCGGGCGTCGATCGTGCACGAGCCGTCCTGGAGCAGGTCGACCAGCCGGACCGTGTCGTCGTAGTCGGCGAACCGCAGCGGGACCATCGCCGGCTCGGCACCCAGGTTGTGCAGTGCGACCAGCGAGCCGTCGTCCCAGGTGCTGCGGTGCGCGAGCACGGACGCGTGCGGCTGGTCGAGGATCTCCGCCCGCGTCGTCCAGCCGAGCTCGGGGCACTCTCGGTAGCGCCGGATGAGCAGCTGGACGAAGCTCAGCAGGGAGTCGGGGTCGCGGCGCTGGTCGGCGACGTTGACGTGCTCCGGGGAGAACCCGCCCTCGGTCACCGGGCCGGACAGCTTGCGCTTCGGGGCGCGCGAGAAGCCGCCGTTCACGCCCGAGGTCCACTGCATCGGCGTGCGGACGGCCAGCCGGCCCTCGGCGGCCAGGTTCTCGCCCATGCCGATCTCCTCGCCGTAGAACAGCACCGGGGTGCCGGGCAGCGAGAAGAGCAGGGAGTAGACCATCCGGATGCGCCGCGGGTCGCCGCCGAGCATCGTCGGGAGGCGCCTCCTGAGTCCCCGCCCGTACAGCTGCATGTCGGGGTCCGGGCCGAAGGCGGCGAACACCTCCTGCTTCTCGTCCTCCGACAGCTTGTCCAGCGTGAGCTCGTCGTGGTTGCGGACGAAGGTGGCCCACTGGGCGTCGTGCGGGATCTCCGGCCGGTCGTCCAGGGCCTTCGCGATGGGCCGCGCGTCCTCCCGGGCCAGGGCCAGGTACAGGTTCTGCATCCCGATGAAGTCGAACTGGAGCGTGAGCTCGTCGCTGTCCGCCGCGCCTCCGCCGAAGTACTGCCTCTGCTCCTCGTAGGGCAGGTTCACCTCGCCCATGAGGATCGCGTCGCCCACCCGGCGCGTGAGGAACGAACGCAGCTCCTTGAGGAAGTCGTGCTTGTCCTCCACCGTGTCGCCCGGGGTCTTCGCGGCGTCGGCCAGGAAGAACGGCACGGCGTCGACGCGGAACCCGCTCAGCCCGAGCTCCGCCCAGTAGCCGATCACCTTGGCGATCGCGTCCCTGACCTGCGGGTTCGCCGTGTTGAGGTCCGGCTGCTGGTGGTAGAACGTGTGCCGGTACCACTCGCCCGTGGCGTCGTCCTTGGTCCAGATGCCCGCCTCCTTGTCGGGGAAGACGACCTTGTCCTTGGTGGACGGCGGCTTGTCCGAGCGCCACACGTAGAAGTCGCGGTAGGGGCTGTCCTTGCTCTTGCGCGCGCTCTGGAACCACGGGTGCTTCTCGGAGGTGTGGTTGACGACGAGGTCGACGATCACCCGGATCCCGCGGTCCTTGGCCGTCCGGACGACCTCGACCAGGTCACCGGAGTGCCCGAGGCGCGGGTCGACCCCGTAGAAGTCGGAGATGTCGTAGCCGTCGTCGAAGTCGGCCGTCGGGTAGAAGGGCATGAGCCACAGGCACGTGACGCCCAGGTCGGCCAGGTGGTCGATGCGCTGGACCAGGCCGGGCAGGTCGCCGACGCCGTCGTCGTTCCAGTCCATGAACGTCTCGACGTCCAGGCAGTAGATGACGGCGTTCTTCCACCAGAGGTCGCCGGTGTCGTGGATCCTCATGCGGTCACCTGCTTCAGCTGGGGGAGGAGGTGCTCGGCGGCCATGTCGACGAACGCGTCGAGGGTCGCGCTGCGCGGGGTGCTCGTGGGGGCGGCGTCGTCGTGCTTCTCGTCGCTCGGTGCGGGGTCCGTCGCCACCTGGTGCAGGTAGACCGCGTCGAAGCCGATGGCCACGAGCTCGCTCACCCGGTCGGCCAGGCGTGCCGGGTCGTGGTCGACCAGCACGCTGCGACGCAGGGCCTCGTCGCCGACATGGGTCCCGAGGGAGTCGAACGCCTCGGGGGTGTCCAGGTCCCACGCCACCGGCGGGCCGAACACCTGGCCGGCCATCTGGTCCCGGGCCACGGCCAGGGCGGTCTCCGCGGACGGTGCCCACGACACGTGCACCTGCAGGGTCAGGGCGCCGCGCCCACCGGCGTCGCGGTACTCCTGCACCACCTGCTTGAGGACCTCCGGCGACTGGTTCACTGTGACCAGCCCGTCGGCCCACCCGGCGTGCGCGCGCGCCGTCGCGGGCGTCACCGCGGGACCGATGAGCAGCGGCTTCTCGTCGGGAAGCGTCCACAGCTTGGCCCGGTCCACCGTGACCAGCCCGTCGTGCGTGACCTCCTCGCCGTCCAGCAGCGCGCGGATGATCTCGACGCACTCCCGCAGCCGCGCGTCCCGCTCCGCCTTGGCCGGCCAGCGCCCGCCGGTGATGTGCTCGTTGACGTTCTCGCCCGAGCCCAGCGCCACCCAGAACCGTCCGGGGAACATCGCCGCGAGCGTCGCCGCGGCCTGCGCGATGATCGCCGGGTGGTACCGCTGGCCCGGCGCGTTCACGACGCCCAGCGGCAGCCCGGTCGTCGCCAACGCGGCGCCGAGCCATGTCCAGGCGAACCCGGAGTGCCCCTGCCGGACCGACCAGGGGGCCCAGTGGTCCGAGCACATGGCGGCGTCGAACCCCGCCTGCTCCGCGCGCTGGGTGGCCGCCAGGAGCGCGGCGGGATGGACCTGCTCGTGCGAGTTGTGGAAGCCGACGATGGTCATGGGGTTCGGTTCTACCCGGTTCGTCCGGGATGCGCGCGGCGAGAACGACCGTCAGCTCGAGCAGAGGCCGATGAACGCGCCCAGCTCCGCCAGCTGCTCCGGGCGTGCCGGCAGGTAGTCGGTCAGGCGGGCGGAGCGGACGATGATCGCGCACCACTGCGCCCGGGAGACTGCGACGTTCAGCCGGTTGCGGTTGAGCAGGAACTCCATCCCGCGCGGCACGTCGTCCGCCGACGACGCGCAGGTGGTGACCAGCACGACCGCGGCCTCCTGGCCCTGGAACTTGTCGACCGTGCCCACGCGGACGCCGCTGATCCCGGCTGCGTCGAGCGCGCGGCGGACCGTCCAGACCTGGGCGTTGTAGGGGGCGACGACGAGGATGTCCTCCCCGGTCAGCGGCCGGGTCGACCCGTCCGTCCAAGAGCGACCGAGCAGGTCCCGGACCTGGTCCACGACCACGGCGGCTTCCTCGGGCGACGAGACCGCGTTGCCGGCGTGGTCGACCACGATCGTCCGCAGCCCGGGCGCGACGCCGTCGAGCGAGCGGTCGGCGGTGTGCGGGACCGCGGTCAGGCGGTCCTCGTAGGAGAGGCGCGAGACGGCCGCGCAGAGTGCCGGGTGCATCCGCCACGTGCGGGCCAGGAAGTACCCGAGCTCGTCGGGCAGCGTGTCCTGGCCGTCCACGAGCCATCCGAGGGCGGACCGGTCCACCGGCTCCGGGTGCCGGCCCTGGGTCACCTGCGGGAGCTGCTGCGGGTCGCCGAGCAGCAGCAGGTTCCGCGCCGCGGTGGACACCGCGATCGTGTCGGCCAGCGCGAACTGGCCGGCCTCGTCGACCACCAGCAGGTCGAAGCCGCCCTCGGGGACGCGGTCGCGGCTCGTGAAGTCCCACTTGGTACCGCCGACGACGAAGCCGCCGGGCTGCCGGGCGTGGAACGCGGTCGCGTCCTTGCCCTTCGGCAACGACTGCCAGACGGCGTCGGCGGGGTGCTGGTCCTGCGCCTTCTTGCCGATCTGCTCCGCCGGCAGGCCGGCGGCGTTCACGGCACGCAGCATGTTCTCCACGACGGCGTGCGACTGTGCGACGACGCCCACCGTCCAGCCCTGGGCGGCGAGCGCGGCGATCACGTGGCCGCCGGTGTACGTCTTGCCGGTGCCGGGCGGCCCCTGGACCGCGAGATACGAGCCGTCCAGGTCGAGGACCGCCTCGATGATCGCCTCCGTGGTCCCGCTGACGTCGTCGGGCCGGGGGAGCGGCAGGGCACGGGTGCGCGGGGGGACACGGCGCAGGATGTCGGCCGCGGGCAGCGGCGGGAGGTCGGGGAGCCCGTCGGCCACGCCGCCGACGAGGGTGCGGATGGCCTCGACGATGCCCTTCACGCCTGGACCGGCGGAGGGGGCGAGCGCCATGGGCAGGTCGGGTCCGGGGGTCGCCCCGGTGGGCAGCCGGTCGCTGACCAGCAGGACGTCGCGCGTGCCCGACGCCGAGTCGGTCGCCTCCCGGGACGTGACCTGGAGGATGTCGACGCCTGTGGTCCAGCCTCGGTGGCCGGTGCTCGAGGTCTGCGCGTACTCCGGCGGCGGGTCGTACAGCGCGTACGC
>NZ_JBFUHU010000257.1:0-8472 GCF_056402235.1 Cellulomonas sp. P4_B5_2 | reverse complement strand
ACCCAGAACCGCGCGTAGCCGGCCGCGTCGGCGGCGCGGGCGAGCGTGGTGGTCGCGGCGAGCGCCTCGCCGGACGACTGGCCGACAGCGACCGGGGAGGTGTCGAGCACGGACAGGGGCACGGGGTTCGGACGAGTCACCTCGTTCGCAACACCCGTACCCCTGCCCGTACTCCCGATCAGGGGTAGAGGCCGCGGATCTGGTGCGCCTCGGCCACGCGCCGGACACCGATCGTCAGAGCTGCGTCGCGCAGCGAGATGCCCTCCGCGCCCGCCACGGCGGCGACCGCACGGTGGGCCGTGACCATGCGGTGCTCGAGGCGGTCCTCGATCTCCTGCTCGGTCCACCAGTACGCCTGATTGGCCTGCACCCACTCGAAGTACGACACGACGACGCCGCCGGCGTTGGCCAGGATGTCCGGCACGACGACGATGCCCCGCTCGGCGAGCACCCGGTCGCCCTCGTGGGTGGTCGGCCCGTTGGCGGCCTCCACCACCCAGCGCGCCTTGACCCGACCGGCCGCCTCGGCGTCCAGCACTCCCTCCACGGCTGCGGGGATGAGCACGTCGACGTCGAGCGCGAGGAGCTCGGAGTTGTCGATCGGGGAGCCGCCGTCGAACCCGCTGACCGTGCCGGTGCGCTCCACGTGCCGCACCAGCGCGACGATGTCGAGRCCGTCGGTGTCCATGACGCCGCCCTGCTCGTCGCTGACTGCGACCACCCGGCTGCCGGCGTCGTGCAGGAACCGCGCGGCGTGCGAGCCGACCTTGCCGAAGCCCTGCACGGCCGCACTGACCTCGTGGAGCTTGACGCCCGCGTCACCGAGGGCCGCGGCGGCGCAGTGCACGACGCCGCGGGAGGTGGCGGTCGCGCGTCCCAGCGAGCCGCCGACGGCCAGGGGCTTCCCGGTGGTCACCGCGGGGATCGTGTAGCCGCGGTTGACCGAGTAGGTGTCCATGACCCAGGCCATGGTCTGCTCGTTGGTGCCGATGTCCGGCGCCATGATGTCCCGTTCGGGGCCGATGATCGGCATGATCTCGCTGGTGTAGCGCCGGGTCACGCGTTCGAGCTCCGCCTGGGAGTACTGCCGCGGGTCGATGGTGACGCCGCCCTTGGCGCCGCCGTACGGGACGTCGACGACCGCGCACTTCCAGGTCATCCACATGGCGAGCGCCCTGACCTCGTCGACGTCGACGCTGGACGAGTAGCGCAGCCCGCCCTTGCCCGGGCCGCGGGAGATGTTGTGCTGCACGCGGTACCCGGTGAAGAGCTCGATCTCGCCGTCGTCCCGTCGGAGGGGGACGGCGACGTTCATCTCGCGCCGGGGTGTGGCGAGCATGCGGTGGAGCCCCTCGGTGTAGCCGAGGATCTCGACGGCACCGGCAAGCTGTGCCTTGGCGGTGGCGAGGGGCGTGGTCTGCTGCGGGGTCTCCGCTGTGAGGTTCGTCACGCCCCCACCTTGTCACCGCCTGGGCCTGGCGCACGGCAGGCCCGAAGGGCGAGCCGCGCGTGTCCGTACCGCGGGCAGGTCAGCAGACCTGTGCGTCGTCCAGCGGCTTGATCACGGACCCGCCGAGATGGCGCGAGCTGCGCGCGGGCACCCGGACGCACGTGCCGAAGGTCCCGTTGAGGTAGACGCCCTTCACGAAGACGTCGGTCGTGCGGCAGTTGTACACGCGCACCGTGTAGTACGTGGGGTGGTTCACGTAGAGCCCCGTGAGCCACCTGCAGAACTCCTCCTCGTCCTCGATCGTGGCCATGGGCTGCACGAGACCGCCGGTGACGGGCACGGCACGCAGTGGCGCCGGTCCCAGGTCGTCCGCCGCGGAGGCCGGGACCGCGGCGACGAGGCCGCCGACCAGGAGGACGAGGGCACTGAGGGCGGTGACGAGGACTCGTCGGGCACGGACGCGAGCTGGCATGCGGATCCCCCTGGTGTCGACCGCGCAGCGGTGCGCGGACGCGTTCACCTTGGCGAGATCGGGCGGGCGGGTCAACCGGCATCCGGGCGATGGACGTCGCACGGACGGTCCGTGACGGCCAGACTGGCCCCAGGCCGGACCCGGCCCGCACGGAGGACCACCAGAGCCCGGCCGCAACCCGGCACGGGCGGAGCGAGGAGCAGCATGTCGACGACGGGCGACGTCACGCAGGACGCGATCCGGTTGGCCCGGACCTGGCTGTCCGCGACGGCGGAGGGCCAGACGGCCCGCGAGCGGCGCACCACCGGGCGGTTGGCGGCCCTGGTGTCGGACCCGGCCGGGCTCGAGCTCGCCGTGCGGTTCGTCGACCGCGTCGCACGCCCCCAGGACGTCCGGGTCGCCGCCCGCGAGCTCGCCGGCCTCTCCGCCGGTGCGGCGTCGGGGTTCCTCGGCCCGCTCGACCGGGTGATGCTCGGCGCCGGGGCGCTCGTCGCACCCGTGCTGCCCGACGTCGTGGTGCCGGCCGCGCGCCAGCGGCTGCGCAGCCTGGTCGGCCACCTGGTCGCCGACGACGGGCCGGGACTCGCCACGCACCTGGCCGCGACGCGGGCGGAGGGCTTCCGGCTCAACCTCAACCTGCTGGGCGAGGCGGTGCTCGGCGAGCGCGAGGCGACCGCGCGGCTCGCGCGGGTGCACGCGCTCGTGGAGCGGCCCGACGTCGACTACGTGTCCGTCAAGGTCTCCGCGGTGGCCAGCCAGCTGTCCACCTGGGACTCCGAGGGCAGCGTCGCCCGGGTGGTCGAGCGGTTGCGTCCGCTCTACCTGACGGCGGCTCGGCACGGCACGTTCCTCAACCTCGACATGGAGGAGTACCGCGACCTGACCCTGACGCTGCGGGTGTTCGAGCGGCTGGTCTCCGACCCCGAGCTCATGGGAGCCGAGGCCGGCATCGTGCTGCAGGCCTACCTGCCCGACGCCGCCGACGCGCTCGACGAGCTGACGGCCATCGCCACCGAGCGCCGGGAGGCCGGAGGTGCGCGTCTCAAGGTGCGGCTGGTCAAGGGCGCCAACCTCGCGATGGAGCAGGTCGAGGCCGAGCTGCACGGCTGGCCGCAGGCACCGTACGGCTCGAAGGCCGAGGTCGACGCGGCGTACCTGCGGCTCGTCGACCGCGCCCTCGACCCTGCCCGCACGTCCGCCCTGCGGGTCGGCGTCGCCAGCCACAACCTGTTCCACGTCGCCGCCGCCCACCTGATCGCGCAGCAGCGCGGGGTCTCCGAGGCCCTCGACGTGGAGATGCTCCAGGGCATGGCACCGGCGCAGGCGCGTGCGGTCCGGGACGCGGTCGGCGCCRTCCTGCTCTACACGCCGGTGGTGGCCAGGCACGACTTCGACGTGGCGATCTCCTACCTCGTGCGGCGGCTGGAGGAGAACTCCGCGAGCCAGAACTTCCTGCACGCGCTGTTCGCGGACGGCGACGCGATGGACGACCAGGAGGAGGCGTTCCGGGTGGCGTTCCGCGACCGGGACCTGCCGTCGACCGCCGCCCGCCGCGCGGCCAGGCCCTACACCGACGAGCCGGGTGCGGACGCCTTCACCAACACGCCGGACACCGACCCCGCCGTCGGGGTGGCCCGCGCGTGGGCGCGGGGGGTCGTCGACCGGGACGTGCCGGTGCCCGACGGCGCGGTCTGCGTCTCCACGACCGACGAGGTCGACGCCGCCGTGGCGCGGGCGTCGGCCGTGCTGCCCGCCTGGGCCGCGACCCCGCCCAGCGAGCGCGCCAGGATGCTCCGGGCCGTCGCGGTCGCCCTGGAGGACGGCCGCGCCGACCTCGTCGCGACGATGGTCCACGAGACCGGCAAGACGGTGGCCGAGGCGGACCCCGAGGTCAGCGAGGCCGTCGACTTCGCGCGGTACTACGCCGACCGCGCCGCGGACCTCGCCGACGGCGTCGTGCTGGGCGCCGTGCACCGGCCGTCCGGGCTCACCGTCGTCACGCCGCCGTGGAACTTCCCCGTCGCCATCCCGGTCGGCTCGGTGCTCGCCTCGCTGGCCGCGGGCAGCCCCGTGCTCGTCAAGCCCGCGCCCCAGGCGCCGCGCTGCGGGCAGGTCGCCATGGCGGCCATCCAGCGCGGGCTCGACGAGGCGGGCGCCCCCGGGGGCATCCTCACGGTCGTCCTCAGCCCCGAGGGCGACGTCGGCCGCCGGCTCGTCACGCACCCCGACGTCGCACGCGTCCTGCTCACGGGCTCGATCGAGACGGCACAGCTGTTCGCCGGCTGGCGGCCCGACCTCGACGTGCTCGCGGAGACGTCCGGCAAGAACGCCCTCGTCATCACGCCGTCCGCCGACGTGGACCTCGCGGTCGCCGACCTGGTGCGGTCCGCGTTCGGGCACGGCGGGCAGAAGTGCTCGGCCGCCTCGCTCGCGATCCTCGTCGGCTCGGCGGGTCGTTCGGACCGTCTCCGGCGCCAGCTGGCCGATGCCGTCTCCTCGCTGCGCGTCGGGCCCGCCACCGACCTGGGTACCGCCGTCGGACCGCTGACCGAGCCGGCGTCGGGCAAGCTCCTGCGCGCGCTGACCACGCTGGACCCGGGGGAGTCGTGGCTCGTGGCGCCGCGGCGCCTCGACGCGGAGGGCCGACTGTGGAGCCCCGGCGTCAAGCACGGGGTCACCCCCGGCTCCTGGTTCCACACCACCGAGTGCTTCGGCCCGGTGCTCGGCATCATGCGCGTCGAGACGCTCGACGAGGCCATCGACCTGCAGAACGCCGTCGCGTACGGGCTGACCGGAGGCCTGCACTCCCTGGACGAGGCGGAGATCGACCACTGGCTCGACCGCGTCGAGGTCGGCAACGCGTACATCAACCGGCACATCACCGGGGCCATCGTGCAGCGGCAGCCCTTCGGCGGCTGGAAGGCCTCCACCGTCGGACCCGGCGCCAAGGCCGGGGGGCCGCACTACGTCGCGCAGATCGGTCACTGGCAGGACGCCCCCGACGTGCCGCAGGACGACGACGCCTGGCTCGCCTGGGCGCGGGCGGACGACGCCCTCGTGTGGGCGGACGACCTCTCGCTCGAGCACGACCCGTCCGGGCTGCGCGTCGAGGCGAACGTCCTGCGCTACCGGCCCGTCCCGCACCTCACGGTCAGGACCGGCGCCGACGCGCGGGCCCGGGAGGTGGACCGGGTCTGCCACGCGGCCCGCACGGCCGGGGTCGACGTGATCCTCAGCGACGTGTCCGGCGAGTCGCACGAGGCGTTCGCCGCCCGGGTCCGGGCCGGCGAGGTCACCGGTCGTGTGCGGGTGGTCGGGTCGGCGCCCGGCCTGCGGGAGGCCGCGGCGAGCCGCGTCGGCGAGGTCACCGTGCTGGACGGGCCGGTGCTCGCCAGCGGCGCCCGCGACCGGTGGGTGTCCCACCGGGCCTTCGATGACCGTGCCGGCGCGCTCCCGTAGCGCCGGACGGTCGCACTACGCCGAGGCGCGGATCACCAGCTCCGGGGCGAAGATCAGCGGTGGCGACGGCGGGGCGCCGTTCAGCTGGTCGAGGAGGCGGGCTCCCGCGGCGCGCGCCATGGCCACGACGGGCTGGATGACGCTGGTCAGCGGGGGAGTGGTCGACGCGGCGACGCCGAGGTTGTCGTAGCCCACGACCGCGATGTCCCGGGGCACCTCCTTGCCGTGCTCCGCGAGGACGCTGAGCGCGCCGGCCGCCATGAGGTCGGACGCGATGAAGATCGCGTCGACGTCCGGGAAGCGCGCCAGCAGCTCGCGCGCCGCGGTGGTGCCGGACGCCATCGTGAAGTCACCGTGCACCACGGCGTCGTCGGACATCCCCGCCGCACGGATGGCGTTGCGCCAGCCGGTGAGGCGGTCGATGCCGGCGGACATGTCGGCGGGTCCCGCGATCGTCGCGATGCGGGTGCAGCCGCGATCGATGAGGTGCTGTGTGGCGAGCCGGCCGCCCTCGACGTTGTCCGTGTCGACGTACTGGACGTCACGCTCGTCGGCGGACAGCGGGCGGCCGACGAACACGTTGGGCACTCGCGACAGCTGCAGCGCTCGGTCGAGCTCGTCGTTGGCGTGGTGCGACACCACGATCGCCCCGTCCACGTGCCCGTTGCGCAGGTAGCGGACCGTGCGCTCGCTCTCCCCGGGACGGGCGATGACGAGCACCACCTGCATGTCGGAGTCGGCCAGCGACGAGCTCAGGCCGTTGAGCGTGCCGGCGAAGAACGGGTCGGACAGCACGCGCTCGTCAGGCTCCGGGACCACCAGGGCGATGGAGTCGGTGCGCTTGGTGACGAGCGAGCGGGCGGCACGGTTGGGGGTGTAGCCGAGATCGGCCACTGCGGCCTCGACCGAGGCGAGCGCTTCGGGAGAGACGCGCAGTCCGCCGTTGATGGCGCGGGAGGCTGTCGAGCGCGAGACACCTGCCCGCTCGGCGACCTGCTCGAGCGTCGGCGCGGGGGGCCCCCCCCCCCCTCCCCATCGACCGGCCTCACGTGGTCGGGGTGCGACCGTGAGGGTCCGGGACCTGCCGTGACCAGTGTGCGTGGCTCAGCCCTTGACGGCACCCTGCATGATTCCGGCCACGAGCTGACGGCCGGCGACGAAGAACAGGATGATCAGCGGGATCGTGGAGATGGTGACGCCCGCCATGATCAGCGACATGTCCTTGAAGTACGACGCCTGGAGCAGCTGGATGGCCACGGGCAGGGTCGGGTTCTGGTTGCCCAGGACGATGAAGGGCCAGAAGAAGTTCGTCCATGACGCGACGAACGTGAACAGGCCGAGCATCACGGCTGCGGGACGAGCCGCCGGGAGAGCGATGTGCCAGAAGGTCCGGATCATCGACGCGCCGTCCACGCGGGCGGCCTCGACGAGCTCGTAGGGGAGCGCGGACTCGAGGTACTGCGTCATCCAGAACACACCGAACGCGGTGACCAGGCCGGGCACGATGACGGCGATGAGCTTGCCGGTCCACCCGAACTGGGACATGAGGATGAACAGCGGCACGATGCCCAGCTGCGTCGGCACGGCCGTGGTGGCGATGACGAACACGAGCAGGCCGTTGCGACCGCGGAACCGCAGCTTCGAGAACGAGAACCCGGCGAGCGTCGAGAAGAGCACCACCGACAGGGCGGTGATCGTCCCGACGATGATCGAGTTGCCGAGCGCCTTCCAGAACTGGATCTCCGAGTTCAGGACCTTGCCGACGTTGTCGAAGAACTCGCCCTGCGGGATCAGCGACGGGATCGGGTTCTGCGCGATGTACGCGGAGTTGGCCGACGCCAGCAGGAACGCGTAGTACAGCGGGGCGATGGCGAGGATGATCGCGAACGCCAGCAGGACGTACGTGACCCAGCCCGGACGACGGTCCGACCCAGCGGCGGTCGAGCGGCTCCGCCCGGCTGCGCGTGCGGCACCACGGCCGGCCGTCTGCCGGATGACCGGCAGCGAGGGGGCGCTCATCGGGACACCTTCTTCCGCTTCTTCGTCGCCGAGGTCTCCGACGAGATCTTGCGCGTCGCCGTGAAGTTGATCATGGCGATCACGATGATGATGAGGAACAGGATCCAGGCCACCGCGGACGCTCGTCCGAAGCTCTTCTGGTTACCCCAGCCGAGCTCGTAGATGTACATCGTGGCGGTCATCCACTGACGGCTCGGGCCACCCTGACCGGTCTGGTCGAACAGGCGGGGCTCGTCGAAGATCTGCAGGCCACCGATCGTCGAGGTGATGACGACGAAGATGATGGTCGGCCGGAGCATCGGGACCGTGACGGAGAAGAACTGGCGGACCCGGGTGGCACCGTCGAGGACGGCGGCCTCGTAGAGGTCCTTCGGGATCGCCTGCATCGCGGCGAGGAAGATGAGGGTGTTGTAGCCCGTCCAGCGGAAGTCGACCATCGTCGCGATCGCGATGTGGCTGGGCAGGATCTGCGCGTGCCAGCCGATCGGGTCGATGCCGATGTAGCCGAGCACCGTGTTGATCAGGCCGGACTTGTCGGCGAACAGCTTGCCGAAGATGAGGCTGACGGCGACGGGCGCGACGACGTAGGGGAGCAGCACGCCCATGCGCCAGAAGGTGCGGGCACGCAGGTTCGCGTCGAGGAGCGCCGCGAGCACGATCGCGATGATCAGCTGAGGCACCGTCGAGATGAAGAAGATGCTGAAGGTGTTGCGCAGGCCCTTCCAGAAGTTGGGCTCCTGGAGGACGAAGAGGTAGTTCTCGAAGCCGACGAAGTCACCCTTGCCACCGATGAGGTTCCAGTCGTGCACGGAGACGTACGCCGTGTAGACGAGCGGGAACAACCCCGTGAGCGCGAAGAGGATGAAGAACGGCGAGATGTAGAGGTAGGGCGAGACCTTGACGTCCCAGCGACCCAGGGTCTGGCTGAAGCCCACGCGGCGGGGCGCGCGCTCGGGGTCGCGACCGCGACCGCTGTCGAGCTGGGGCGAGGTGGTGGAGGTGACCATCAGGTGTCCTTCGTGGCAGTGGTCCGGAGCCTTCGCTGGCGGGGCCGGGCCGATGGGTGACCCAC
>NZ_JBFUHU010000256.1:0-5508 GCF_056402235.1 Cellulomonas sp. P4_B5_2 | reverse complement strand
GCCACGTCGACACCCGCCGAGCCGAAGGCGGCGACGCCGAAGCCCGCCACGCCGAAGCCGGCCGCAACCCCGCGGCCCGCGCCGCGGCCCGGTCCGGCGAAGGCACAGACCAGCACGACGGCCTCGGAAGAGGCCAGCTGAACCAGCACGAACGGACGGCCCGGCCCACCGGTCGGATCGCACCAGACGAGTCGTACGAACCCGTGCGATGTGAAGGACAAGGAGACACGGCAGCCATGCCGAAGAACAAGACGCACTCCGGTGCCAAGAAGCGCTTCCGGGTCACCGGGACCGGCAAGGTCATGCGTGAGCAGGCCGGCGGCCGCCACCTGCTCGAGCACAAGTCGAGCCGTCGCACCCGCCGCATCGCCGGCGACCTCGTCGTCTCCCCTGCCGACGCCCCCCGTATCAAGAAGCTGCTCGGTAAGTGACCCCGGGGGCGCTGCTGCGCCCCGGTCACTCGGCCCGAGCCTGAGACAAGCAAGGAGCATCACGTGGCACGCGTGAAGCGGGCGGTCAACGCCCAGAAGAAGCGCCGTACGACCCTGGAGCGCGCTGCGGGTTACCGCGGCCAGCGTTCGCGCCTGTACCGCAAGGCGAAGGAGCAGGTCACCCACTCCCTCGTCTACGCGTACCGCGACCGCAAGGTGCGCAAGCAGGACTTCCGCAAGCTGTGGATCCAGCGCATCAACGCGGCGTCCCGCGAGCAGGGTCTCACCTACAACCGCCTCATCCAGGGCCTCAAGCTGGCCGGCATCGAGGTGGACCGCCGCGTGCTGGCCGACCTCGCCGTGAACGACGCCGCGACGTTCGCGACGCTCGTCAACGCCGCGAAGGCAGCCCTGCCCGAGGACGTCAACGCGCCGAAGGCTGCGTGACCCTCGTCCGCTGCTGAGCCGACCGCCCGATCGCCCCGCCGCCGCGGGGCCGGGCGGCGGCTCGGAGCACCCGGAGCCCCCGGAACCGTCACTGGTTCGCGGGGGCTTCGTCGTGCCCGGGCATGATGTCCCCGTGACCGACGAGATCCTGACCAACCCCCGGGCCGAGCGCGTCAAGGCGGTGCGGGCGCTGGCGGGACGCTCCGTGCGCCAGCGGGCCGGGCGGTTCGTGGTGGAGGGGCCCCAGGCCGTGCGCGAGGCCGTGCTCGCTGCCGACGTGCACGACGTCTACGTCACCGGGTCGTCCGCGCAGCGGTATCCCGAGATCGTGTCGGCGGCGCTCGACCGGGGGATCCGGGTGCACACGGGCACAGCCGAGGTGCTCGACGCGATGAGCCCGGACGGGCAGCAGGTGGTCGCGGTGGCGTCGCTCCTCGAGCACACCCTTGCGTCGGTGCTGGCGGGTGCCCCGCGCCTGGTCGCAGTCCTCGCGCACGTCCGCGACCCGGGCAATGCCGGCACGGTGATCCGGGCGGCCGACGCCGCGGGTGCCGATGCGGCGGTGCTGACCGAGCAGAGCGTGGACGTGCACAACCCCAAGGTCGTCCGGTCGACGGCCGGTTCGCTGTTCCACCTGCCCGTGGTGACCGCCGCGGACCTGGCGGCGACGGTCGTCGACCTGCGCGCGGCGGGCCTCCTGGTGCTCGCCGCGGACGGAGCGGGCACCTTCGACCTGGACGACCTGCTCGACGTCGCGGGCTCGGCGGAGGACGGCGTCCCGGACCTGTCGCGCCCGACGGCGTGGGTGTTCGGCAACGAGGCCTGGGGCCTGCGCGACGAGGACCGGGCGTTGGCCGACGCCGTCGTGCGGGTGCCGATCCGGGGCCGCGCCGAGTCGCTCAACCTCGCGACCGCGGCGACCGTCTGCCTGTACGCGAGCTCGYGGGCGCAGCGATGAGGATGTTCGCCGCCGTGTGGCCGCCGCAGGACGTCCTCGACCACCTGGACCTGGCGCTCGCCTCCGTGCGGGGTGCGCCGTCGGGCCTCTCGTCGGCCGTGCGCTGGTCCGCCCGCGAGACGTGGCACCTGACCGTCGCGTTCTACGGCGAGCTACCGGACGGGGCGCGGCCCGGGCTCGTGGCGGACCTCGCGGAGGTCGCAACCGGCGTCGAGCCGTACGAGCTCGGGCTCCGAGGCGCCGGCGTGTTCTCGCACCGGACCCTGTGGGTGGGGGTGGCGGGCGACCTGGACTCCCAGCGGGCCGTCACCCGAGGCTGCGTCGAGGCGGGGGAGTCGGCGGGCGGCCTGCTGGACAACCGGCCGCGCGACCGCCCGCACCTGACCATCGGCCGGGTCCGGCCGGGGAGCCGCCCGACCCGCCGGCGCTCGTCGCGTCCGGACCGGCCCGGCGCACGGCCCGACGCGCAGGCGATGGACGACGAGGACGTCGCTGCGGCCCTCGTGCGCGCGCTCGCCGTGTACGAGGGGCCGCGGTGGATCGTCGACGAGCTGGTGCTCGTGTCGTCGCGTCCGGGAGCGGGACGCGGTGGGGGACCGCTGTACGAGCGCGTCGAGACGTTTCCGCTCGGACGATAGGCGGGGCCGTGGCAGGATGGCCGTCATGACAGCGCGTGCGCAGGCGGCCGGTGGTCGCCGATTTCCCGGGCCCGTACCCGGGCCGCGCCACTGACGCGCACCTGAGCAGGCCGTCCGTCGCCGGACAGGCCGCCCAGACCCGGATCGGGCGCCTCTAGACTTGTCCGCCGGCCGGGTGCTCTCGCGCCCTGGCCATGGCCGTGCCCCGTGCCGGCCGCCCAGAACCTGCACTGGAAGGTCAGGATGTCCGACGACACCGCCCTGTCCCCGCTCGACGCCCCCGGCATCGAGTCCGCCGTCGAGGACGCACTCAAGGCCCTCGCGGCCGCGACCGACCTCGACGCCCTGAAGACCGCCCGCCTCGAGCACGTGGGCGAGCGCAGCCCGATCGCGCTCGCCAACCGTGCCATCGGCGGCCTCGCGCCGTCCGACAAGGCGACCGCCGGCAAGCTGCTCGGCCAGGCCAAGGGCCGTCTCGCGCGCGCCCTCGCCGAGCGTCAGACGCAGCTCGAGGCCGAGCGCGACGAGCGCGTCCTCGTCGAGGAGTCCGTCGACGTCACGCTCCCCACCGACCGGCACCCGCGCGGCGCGCGGCACCCGCTGGAGACGCTGTCCGAGCGCGTCGCGGACATCTTCGTCTCGATGGGCTGGGAGATCGCCGAGGGCCCCGAGCTCGAGGCGGAGTGGTTCAACTTCGACGCGCTGAACTTCGGCGTGGACCACCCGGCCAGGCAGATGCAGGACACGTTCTTCGTGGACAGTCCAGGTCTGGTGCTGCGCACGCACACGTCGCCGGTGCAGGCGCGCACTCTGCTGGAGCGGGACCTGCCGGTGTACATCGCGTGCCCCGGCAAGGTGTTCCGCACGGACGAGCTCGACGCCACGCACACGCCCGTGTTCCACCAGGTCGAGGGCCTCGCGGTGGACAAGGGCCTGACCATGGCGCACCTCAAGGGGACGCTGGACCACTTCGCGCAGGCGATCTTCGGCCCTGAGGCCCGCACGCGCCTGCGGCCGTCGTTCTTCCCCTTCACCGAGCCGAGCGCGGAGATGGACCTCTGGTTCCCGCAGAAGAAGGGCGGGGCCGGCTGGATCGAGTGGGGCGGCTGCGGGATGGTCAACCCGAACGTGCTCCGCGCCTGCGGGGTCGACCCGGAGGTCTACTCGGGCTTCGCGTTCGGGATGGGCATCGAGCGCACCCTGATGCTGCGCCACGGCATCGCCGACATGCACGACATGGTGGAGGGCGACATCCGCTTCTCCGCGCAGTTCGGGACGGAGATCTGATGCCGCGCATCCCCCTGACGTGGCTCGCCGAGCACGTCGAGCTCCCCGCGGGCCTGACCGCCGAGCAGCTGGCGGCGGACCTTGTCCGCGTCGGGCTCGAGGAGGAGGCCATCCACGCCGCCGCCGTGACCGGTCCGCTGGTCGTCGGCCAGGTGGTGGAGCTGACGCCGGAGCCGCAGAAGAACGGCAAGACGATCAACTGGTGCCGGGTGGACGTCGGCCCGGAGCACAACGAGCCCGGCGGCGCCCCTCGGGGCATCGTCTGCGGCGCGCACAACTTCGCGGTCGGCGACCGGGTGGTCGTCGCGCTGCCGGGCGCCGTGCTGCCCGGGCCGTTCGCCATCGCGTCGCGCAAGACGTACGGGCACGTGTCCGACGGCATGATCTGCTCGGCACGCGAGCTCGGCCTCGGGGACGACCACGCCGGGATCATCGTGCTCTCCACCCTCGGGCTGGACGCTCCCGTGGGCACCGACGCGCGCGAGCTCCTGGGCCTGGGCGACGAGGTGCTCGAGATCAACGTGACGCCCGATCGCGGCTACTGCTTCTCGATGCGTGGCGTCGCCCGCGAGTACGGCCTGTCCACGGGTGCGACCTTCACGGACCGCGGGCTGCCGACGGGCGACGAGCGTCCCGCCGGTGGCGGGTTCGCGGTCGAGATCGACGACGCGGCGCCGATCGACGGCGTCCCGGGTGCCGACCGGTTCGTCGCCCAGATCGTCCGCGGTGTGCGTGCGAACGACCCGACGCCGTCGTGGATGCAGCGCCGGCTGCAGCAGGCGGGCATGCGGCCCATCAGCCTCGCCGTCGACGTGACGAACTACGTGATGCTCGACCTGGGTCAGCCGCTGCACGCGTACGACCTGGCGCAGCTGGCCGAGCCCGTCGTCGTGCGTCGGGCGACCCCGGGGGAGAAGATCCGGACCCTCGACGACGTCGAGCGTGCACTCGACCCCGAGGACCTGCTCATCACCGACAGCCCGGAGGGTGTGTGGGGCTCGCGCCCCATCGGCCTCGCCGCGGTCATGGGCGGCGGGGACTCCGAGGTGGGCGTCGGGACCACCGACCTGCTCATCGAGGCGGCGCACTTCGAGCCGATCACGGTCGCGCGCACCGCTCGTCGGCACAAGCTGCCCAGTGAGGCCGCCAAGCGGTTCGAGCGCGGCGTCGACCCCGAGCTGCCGCCCGTCGCGGTCGCGCGGGCGGTCGCGCTGCTGGTGGAGTACGGCGGGGGTGTGGCGGGGGAGCTCACCGACGTCGACCGACGGGTGCCCGTTCCGCCGTTCGACCTCGCGCTGGACCTGCCCGCCCGGCTCGTCGGCGTGCCGTACACGGCCGAGGAGGTGCGCGAGACGCTGGTCTCGATCGGGTGCGAGGTCTCCGACGCCGCCCCGGGCACCGTGCGCGTGCAGGCCCCGACCTGGCGACCCGACCTGCTCGTCGGTGTCGACCTGGTCGAGGAGGTCGCCCGCCTGCGCGGGTACGACGCGATCCCGTCGATCGTCCCGCCGGCGCCGCCGGGTGCCGGGCTGACGGCGGGTCAGCGGACACGTCGCTCTGTCGCGCGGGCACTGGCCGACTCCGGGCTGGTGGAGGTGCTCAGCTACCCGTTCGTGGGCACCGAGCAGCTCGACGCGCTGCGCCTCCCGGCCGACGACGACCGCCGCCGCGCGGTCCGGCTGGTCAACCCGCTCTCCGACGAGCAGCCGCTCCTGCGGACCAACCTCCTGGTCACCCTGCTCGACAC
>NZ_JBFUHU010000255.1:0-5573 GCF_056402235.1 Cellulomonas sp. P4_B5_2 | reverse complement strand
CGGGGACGGGCGGGCGTCGGGTCGCTCAGTGCGTGCCGCAGGTGGCGGTCAGGCCGGTGCCGCTGCCGTTGGCGATGAAGCCGGCGGTGGTGGTGCCGCCGGCGGGAACTGCGCTGTTCCACGCAGCGCTCGTGATGGTGTTGGCGCCCGCCAGGGAGCCGTTCCACGCCTGCGTGAGGGTCGCGCCGCCGATGGCCGTGTGCCAGCCGGTCAGTGCGGTCGAGCCGGCCGTGATGGTGACCTCACCGACGAACGCGCCGTTCCACGCGTTGACCACCTTGACGGTCGCCGTGCACCCGCCGGGCGTCCCGGTCGGTGTGGGGGTGGGCGTCGGGGTGGCTGTCGGCGTGGGGGTCGGGGTCGGCGTCACGGTCGGGGTGGGCGTCGGCGTGGCGGTGACCGTGGGAGTCGGAGTGGGCGTCGGCGTCGTGGTGCCGCCGCCGATGTTGATGTCGCTGCACAGGTAGTAGGACTGGTCGAGGTGGCTGGCCTGCCAGACCGTGTACAGGACCGCGCGGCCGCTACGGCCGGCCAGGTTGATGTCGGTCTCGTACAGACCCGTCGTGCCGTAGCGAGGGGTCTCCTTGAGCAGCGTGAGGTCGTCCCAGCCGATGGCTTCCGTGGTCGGGTCGAAGCCCTGCTTGGTCACGTAGATGCGCAGGTAGTCGGCTCCGTGCTTGGCGCTGTCGGTCAGGGTCAGGGTGAACGACGTCGGGACGCCCTTGGCCACCCAGGGGCCGACCGCGTCGAGCGCGTTGTAGCGGGGCGCCTGGGTCCGGCCGCCCGAGCAGAGCTGCCCGTCGGGGATCGCGGCCTGGTGGTTGCCGGCCACTCCCTCGCGGAAGAGCCCGTTCCAGTTCCACATGGCGTTCGGGTCGGCCTTCCAGGCCTGCCAGCACATGGGGTCCAGCTGTTCCATCGCCGGGTCCAGGTGGTTGCTGCCCCAGCGCTCCCAGCAGCCGTAGTTGCGGGAGGGCGGGTTGGTGACCGATCCGTGGGCGGACGCGGGCTGCGACGTGACGATCGCTGCCGCCAGCGCCAGGACCACCGCGAGGAGTGCGGTGACCAGGATGCGTGGTCGTGCTCGGACAGGCATGGGTTCCCCTTCTCGAAGACGTCGTCGTTGACCCCCCGGAAGCGCCCCTGCCAGCAACCGGGGTCGCTGACGGGGCGACCGGGGCGTCCGTCCACCCTCACGACTGCGGGCCGGGGTGACCAGGCGCCGAAGCGATTCACACAGGGCCGAGGTGTCAGCGCGTCAGGATCCAGTCGAGGGCGGCGGGGGCGGCGCCGAGCACCGACACGTGTCCGTCGCCGGGGCGCAGCCACAGCTCCGCCGACGGGATCCGCTCGGCCAGCCACCGGCTGTGCGCCGCCGGCACGACGCGGTCGGCGTCGCCGTGCAGCAGCAGCACGGGGGCGGTGATGGCCGCCGGGTCGAAGCCCCAGGGCGCGACGTAGGCCAGGTCGTCGTCGACCATCCCGCCGATCCCGCCCTTCTGGGCCTCGCCAGCGATCCGTCCGAGCCAGCCCCACTCGCCGTCGAGCGCCGCGTGGTCGGTCGGCGTGAACATCTCCGGGTCGTACTGGCCGGCCGACAGCTCGCGTTCGAGGGCGCCGCGGCCCGCGACGGCGGCGCGAAGCTCCGCGGTGCCGGTCGGGTTGATGCCCGCGAACCAGTCGAGGCCGTCGGCCGGGTACGGCGCGAGGCCCGATCCGCTCACCGCCGCGACCACCCGGTCACCCAGGAGCGCGGCGCAGGCGAGCGCGTGCGGTGCTCCGCCGGAGTGGCCGAGGACCGCGAACCGCTCGATGCCGAGGGCGTCGACGATCGCCTCGACGTCGCCGGCGGCCGACGCGATGTCCCGGCCGGGGTGCGGGGTGGATCCGCCGTAGCCGGGTCGGTCGTACGAGACCCAGCGGATGCCCGCGTTCAAGGGCAGCAGCGGCTCCGGCGGCGTGCCGACGTTCGGGGTGCCGTGGTGCCAGACGACGGTCAGGCGTTCGTCGTCGACGGGGACGTCGTAGGCGCGCAGCGTGCGGCCGTCGGGCAGCTCGACCCGGGTGGGGGCGGTCACCGGTCGAGCCTAGGGACCTGCGGTTGTGCTCGCCGCCCGGCGCCCGACACGATCGGCACGTGATCCACCTGGACGTCGCGGAGCGGCGCGCACGACTGGCTCGTCGGCACGCCGTGGCCCCGGCCTTCCGCGTGGACTCCGTCGAGGCGGCGGTCGACACGATGGTCTGCCTGCACGGCACGGACCCCGCCGGGCTCTACCTGTCCGCGTGGGCGCGCGTCGACGGGTTCACCGTGCCCGACCTGGACCGCGCGCTCTACGACGACCGCACCCTGGTGAAGCACCTGGCGATGCGGCGCACCCTGTTCGCGGTCACGCGCGAGCTGCTGCCGGTCGTGCAGGCGGCCGCGAGCAACCGGGTGGCGGGGGTGGAGCGGCGTCGGCTCGAGAAGGAGGTCCGCGAGGCGGGTCTGGTCGAGGACGCCGAGCGCTGGTTCGACGAGGTCACGGCTGCCGCTGTCGGCGGCCTCGCCGACGGGCCGCTGACCGCGGCGCAGCTCCGCGACCGTGAGCCGGTGCTGGAGGGATCGATCGCGTACGGCCACGGGAAGTCGTGGGCGGGCACCTTCGCGGTGGTGTCGCGGGTGATGACCTGCCTGCAGGCCGCCGGGACGATCGTGCGAGCGGGCAACCTCGGCTCGTGGACCAGCTCGCGGCCCACCTGGGCGCTCGCGAGCGACTGGCTCGGCGAGGAGATCCTCGCGCTCCCCGAGGATGTCGCCCGGGCGCGCCTGGTGGAGCGGTGGCTGCGCCGGTTCGGCCCGGGCACCACGATCGACCTGAAGTGGTGGCTCGGGTCGACGCTCACCGCGGTCCGGCGGGCGCTGCGGGACGTCGGCGCGGTCGAGGTGGCGCTCGACCAGGGGACCGGGTGGGTGCTCCCCGACGACGTCGACCCGGTCGGTCCGGTCGAGCCGTGGGTCGCCCTGCTGCCCGCGCTCGACCCGACGACGATGGGGTGGTCCGAGCGCGACTGGTACCTCGGGCCGTACCGGGCTCAGGTGTTCGACTCGGTGGGCAACGGCGGCGCGACCGTCTGGGTGGACGGGCGGATCGTCGGCGGCTGGTCGACGAAGGACGGGGTCGTCGACCTGGTCCTGCTCGAGGACGTCGGTGCCGACGCCCGCGCCGCGCTGGACGCCGAGGCCGACCGGCTCACCGCGTGGCTGCACGGCACGCCGGTCCTGCCCCGGTTCCCCGCCCCGCTGGTCACCCCACCCCGGCGACCGCCTGCTGGATGAGGTCCGCGACCTCGTCGGGGTGGCTGATCATCGCGACGTGCGAGCTGTCGATCTCGACCGTCGTCGAGCCCGCCCGGGCCGCCATGGCACGCTCGGCCGCCGGCGGGATGACCCGGTCCGACGACGCGACCAGGTACCAGGAGGGGAGCGTCTTCCACGCGGGCGGACCGGACGGCTCCCCGAGGGTTGCGAGGGCGGCGGGCCGCTGGGAGACGGCCATGACGGCACCCACCTCCGGGGGCAGGTCCTGGCAGAACGTCTGCGGGAAGATGTCGACGTTCAGGTAGGCGTCCGCGTTGCCCTCCCCGGAGTCCGGGAACGGGCGCACCGTGATGACCTGCGTGAGGTCCGGCGGCGGGCCGTCGGCGCCGAGGGCGGTCGCCGCGCCGACCGCCTCGCCCTCCTCGAGCGCGAACGCCGCGATGTAGACCAGGGCCTTCACGTTGTCGGCGCCCACGGCCGCGTTGGTGATGACCGCGCCGCCGTAGGAGTGGCCGACGAGGACCACGGGCCCCTCGATCGTCGACACGAACGACCGGATGTACGCGGCGTCGGCGGACACGCTGCGCAGCGGGTTGGCGGGGGCGTAGGCGGTGACACCGGCGGCGCTCAGGCGGCTGATGACGCCGCCCCAGCCGGAGGCGTCGGCAAATGCTCCGTGGATCAGGACGACGGTGGGGCTCATGGTCGGTTCCCTTCGGGCGACGGCAGGGTGCAGCCCAGTCTCAGGACGTGCGGGCGCGCGTCGGTAGCCCGTGCGTGCACGGTTCTGGTCGGGCTGTGCACGATCAGGCGTGAGACGGGAGGTGCCAAGCGTCGGTCGACGACCGTACGGTTGCTCACAACCGAGATGCCCGACTTGTGAGGTTCCGGTATGAGCCTGGTCCTGCGCTCCGACGACCTACCGCCCGACGACCGCATCGAGATCATCCACGACGCCATCTGGGCCGGGGTGCTGCCGGTCGAGATCGACTACGACCGGCCGGGACCGCAGATCGAGGTGCTCTGCAAGGTGGCGCAGGCGGGACCGGTGAACTTCTCGTCCGCCCGGTCGACGCCGACGATGCTGCGGCGGACCCCGGCCCTGGCGCGGCAGGACCACGACCCGACCGTCTTCCTCGCGGTGCAGGTGTCGGGCACGACGATGGTCGCGCAGGGCGAGCACCAGGCCGTGCTGCGCGCCGGCGACATGGTGGTCTACGAGAGCACCCGCCCGTACACCGTGCTCAACACCGACCGCACCGAGCTGCACTACTTCCAGGTGCCCCGCAGCGCGCTCGGGCTCCCGGCCGGGACGCTCGACGCCGTCACAGGGCTGCGGATCGGGCCGGACAACAACGTGCTCGCGGCCGTGGTCGCGCCGTACTTCGACTCGCTCGGGAGCACCGACGTCCTCGACGACCCGGCCGCGGCTGCCCTCGTCGCCGGCCCGAGCATCGACCTGCTGCGCGCGCTCATCGCCACCCACGTCGCCGACCCCGAGCTCGCCGCCGCACCGCTGCACGGGTCGCTCGTCCTGCGCGTCCAGGAGTACGTCCGCGCGCACCTGGCCGACCGGGGCCTGTCGGCGGCGACGATCGCCGCGGCGCACCACGTCTCCGTCCGGCAGCTGTACGCCGAGCTGGCGCGTGCCGGGATCCGGCTCGGGGACTGGATCCGGGCCGCCCGGCTCGAGGCGTGCCGACGCGACCTGCGCGACCCCGCGTCCGCCCACCTCACCGCCGCGACCGTCGGGGCGCGCTGGGGGTTCACCGACGCCTCGCACTTCGGACGGGTGTTCCGGGACGCGTTCGGGACGACCCCGCGGGAGTGGCGCCTCGCAGGGTCCGCGGGGGCGGTCTGACCTGGGCGAATCCTCCGTTCGTGGGACCTCGTGGGAGGATCGTCCGTTGTCCCAGGGCGAGAGGACGAGGATGAGTGGTCTGTCGGGCACCCCGCGAGCGGTCTTCGTCGACCCCTCCGGACGCCGGGGCCGCACGGTGCGACGGGTCATGTGGACCCTGGGGCTCCTCGTCGGGCTCTACTGCGCGCTCGTCGTCCTCGCCCTCGTGCTCCCGGTCGGCATGAGCAGGCTCGCCGTCCCGGGCCTGGGCCCGCTGCTCCCCGGTCCGGTGGCTCCCGCGCTCGCGGACCCCGGCGCGGACGGTGCACCGCTCGCTCCCCTGACCACCCCGTCGAGCACCCCCTCGCCCACCTCGACCGCCGCGCCCGCGCCGCGAGTGTCGCCGACGCGGGCGACCGCACCGGCCGCGAC
>NZ_JBFUHU010000254.1:0-5591 GCF_056402235.1 Cellulomonas sp. P4_B5_2 | reverse complement strand
CGTCGTGGCGATCGGGTCCGCGGTCGTCTACGGCGCCTGGGCCGACCGGCCGGAGATCAACGACGGCGACCCGCTGCCCCGCACGGAGGACGCTGCCCGGGACGGACTGGTGGGTGACCTCCTCGCCGCGGCGGCCGTGCTCGAGCGCGGGGCACGCCGCAGGTCCCCGCTGGTCACGCAGCTGCGGCCGGCGGCGGTGGTCGGCGCCGGCGTCGACACCTTCGTCACCCGGCACTTCGAGGCTCCCCGCCTGCTCACCGTGCGCGGCGCCGTCCGTCCGTGGCAGTTCGTGCACGTGGACGACCTGGCCGCCGCGACGCGGTTCGCGGTGGACCACGCGCTCGCGGGCGTGCTCACCGTGGGGGCGCCGGACGTGCTCGATCCCGCCCAGGTCGAGGCGGCGTCGGGGATGCGCCGGGTCGAGCTGGCGGCCGCGACCGCGTTCGGCACGGCGGAGCGGCTGCACCGCGTGGGAGTCCTGCCGGCGCCCGCCTCGGAGCTCGCTTTCGTCGTCTACCCGTGGACCGTCGCGTCGGACCGTCTGCGCGCGGCGGGGTGGGAACCGCGGTGGTCCAGCGCCGCCTGCCTCGACGTCCTGCTCGAGGGGGTCCAGGGCCGGCTCGCCGTCGCCGGACGCCGGGTGGGCACGCGGGACGCCGCCGCGCTCGGGGCGGCGGGAGCTGCTGTCGCGCTCATCGGCACGGCAGCCGTGTGGCGGCAGGCGCGGGCGCGTCGGCGGGGGTGAGCGCGACAGGGGATGATGTGGGCGTGCTGGAGCAGCCCACCTCCCCGTTCGATGTCGACGAGCCCCCCGGCGAGCCCGAACGCGTCAGCCCGCGCTCGCTCACGCTGTCGGTCGGCATGCTGGYCACCGCGCTGCTGCTCGCCGTGCTCGTCATCCTGCCGGTGCCCTACGCGATCAGCAGCCCGGGCCCGACGCGCGACGTTCTCGGTGAGCACGACGACACGCCGCTGATCCAGATCGAGGGCGCCGAGACGTTCGAGTCCACCGGTGAGCTGCGCCTGACCACAGTGTCCGGCACGGGCGGTCCCGGCTTCCCGTCCAGCGCGGTCGGCGTCGTCCAGGGCTGGCTCTCGCGCTGGACCGTGGTCCAGCCGGTCGAGCTGCTGTACCCGCYGGACCAGACCCAGGACGAGATCGACGAGTCCAACGAGGCGGAGATGGTCTCCTCGCAGGAGAACGCCGCGGTCGCCGCGCTCACCGAGCTGGGGTACGAGGTCCCCGCGACGCTCGTCGTGGCCGGTGCCGTCGAGGGGACCGACGCCGAGGGCAAGGTCGAGGAGGGGGACGTCATCGTCGCCCTGGACGGCATCGCGGTACCCGACTACCAGGGGCTGATCGCGCAGCTGGAGCAGGTGGAGCCGGGGGACACCGTCACGCTCACCGTGCGCCGGCACGGCCAGGCCGTCGACATCCCGGTCGTCACCGGGGAGAAGGACGACGGTCGCGCGCAGATCGGCGTGTTCATCGACCCGTCCTTCGACATGCCGGTGGACGTGACCATCAGCATCGACGACATCGGCGGACCGAGCGCGGGGACCATGTTCGCGCTGGGGATCATCGACAAGATGACGCCCGAGGACGAGGCGAACGGCAAGGACATCGCGGGGACGGGCACCATCGACGTCACCGGCGAGGTCGGTCCGATCGGCGGGATCCGGCAGAAGCTTGCGGGCGCCACGCGCGACGGGGCGACCTGGTTCCTGGCGCCTGCCTCGAACTGCGACGAGGTCGTCGGGCACGTGCCGGACGGGCTCCGCGTCGTCTCCATCGAGACGCTGCACGACGCCCGCGAGGCGATGACCGCGATCGGCGCCGGGACGGCCGACGACCTGCCGACCTGCCGCTAGTCAGTCGAGCGTCGAGCGCACCGCGGAGACCAGGCCCGGCACCAGGTCGGGACCCTGACCCACCTGGTCGGCGCTGTCGTTCGCGCGGCTGCGGACGGCGCACCACGACGGCCCGTCGCGCAGCGCCCCCACCACCAGGCGCACGTCCTGGCGCTCGGGATGGGCCAGGAGGTACTCGAGCGCGGCGTCGGTGTCCCGCGGCATCGCCTCCTCGGCGGCCRGTGGGAGGACGACGCGCTCCACGGTGACCGCCATGCCGTCCACCGTCGACGGCCACGACAGGCCGGCGAGCAGGGTCTCCAGGTCCGGCGCCGCAGGCAGCTCCTCCTGCTCGACCGACGTCAGGTGGTCCGGGTCGGACCGCGCCGCGACCAGCACCGCCGGGTCCAGCTGAGCGGCGAGGCCGGGCTCGGTCTGCAGCATCGCCTGCGTGCGGACGAGCGCGAAGACGCGGACCGGCCCGTCCCAGCCTGCCTCGGCGACGTGCTGCTCGATCTCGCGGACGGATCCGGCCAGGGCGGCCAGTGCGGGGGTGGGTTCAGTCACGGGTTCATGGTCGCATTCCTGTGGGAACCTGTGCCTCGACCGGCACGTTCAGCGTGCGAGTGGTGTGCGTCCTGTGCGTGCCCCGCTGTCAGCTCTTGTTCCCGATCTTGTACCCGATGACGAGGACCGCCACGCCGTGACATTCGGAAGCCCGCCGCCGCCCCGGACCAGCCCGCCCCGCGCGCGCCGGCGCGGAGCACTCGCACCCACGCTGGTCGTTCTCGGCGTGCTCGTCGTCCTCGTGCTCCTCCTCGCCCAGGTGTGGACGGAGGTGCTCTGGTACCGCCAGCTCGGGTTCGGGGGAGTCATCGCCACCGAGTGGGGCACGCGCGCCGTGCTGTTCACGCTCGGGTTCCTCGTCATGGGCGGGGCCGTCTACTGGAGCCTGAACTTCGGCTACCGGTCACGTCCCGTGTACGCCCCGTCGACGCAGGAGCAGGCGAACCTCGACCAGTACCGCGAGGCCATCGAGCCGCTGCGCCGCCTGGTGATGATCGTCGGCCCCGCCGTGCTCGGCCTGTTCGCCGGTGCGGCCGCGTCCCAGCAGTGGCAGACCATCCAGCTGTGGATGCACGGGGGGACGGTCGGCAAGACCGACGCCCAGTACGGCATCGACCTGGGCTTCTACCTGTTCACGCTGCCCGGCCTGCGGTTCGTCGTCTCGTTCCTCATGGCCGTCACGGTCCTGGCCGGCATCGGCGCCGTGGCCACCCAGTACCTGTACGGCGGCCTGCGCGTGGGCGGTCCGAGCGGCGGGACCCCGCGCACGACCCGCGCCGCCCGGGTCCAGCTGACGACCATCGCGGCCGTGCTCATGCTGCTCATCGCGGCGAGCTACTGGCTGGACCGCTACTCGATCCTCATGAAGTCGGGCCAGAAGTTCGTCGGCGCCTCGTTCACGGACGTGCACGCGGTCATCCCGTCCAAGGCGATCCTCGCGGGCATCGCGATCTTCGTCGCCGTGATGTTCATCGTCACCGCGATCCGCGGCAACTGGCGCCTGCCCGCCATCGGCGTCGGCCTGATGATCGTCGCGGCCATCGCCGTCGGCGGCATCTACCCGGCAGTCGTGCAGCGGTTCCAGGTGCAGCCGAACCAGCAGGACGCCGAGGCGGAGTACATCCAGCGCAACATCGAGGCGACGCTCGACGCGTACGGGCTCGACGACGTCAAGACGACGGAGTACAACGCGGAGGTCACTGCCGAGGCCGGCGCGCTGCGCGAGGACGCCGACACCACCGCGTCGATCCGCCTGCTCGACCCGCAGATCGTCAGCCCGTCCTTCAAGCAGCTCGAGCAGATCCGCGCGTTCTACGACTTCCCCGACTCCCTGTCGGTCGACCGCTACGAGGTCAACGGCGAGAGCCGCGACACCGTGATCGCCGTGCGCGAGCTGTCGCTCGAGGGGCTCGACGAGCAGCAGCGCAACTGGACCAACGACACCACGGTCTACACCCACGGCTTCGGCGTGGTCGCCGCCTACGGCAACACGACCGCAGGCCGCGGGGCGCCCGACTTCTGGGAGGGCGGCATCCCGTCCACCGGCGACATGGGCGAGTACGAGCCGCGGATCTACTTCAGCCCGAAGGCCCCGACCTACTCCATCGTCGGCGCCCCCGACGGTGCGACGCCGTGGGAGCTGGACTACCCCTCCGACGAGGGCTCCGGCGCGCAGAACAGCACGTTCCCGACGCAGGACGTCTCTGCCGGCCCGTCGATCTCGAACCCGTTCACCAAGCTGCTCTACGCGCTGAAGTTCGGCTCCGAGCAGATCGTGTTCTCCGACCGTGTGACGAGCGACTCGCAGATCCTCTACGACCGCGACCCGCGCGACCGGGTGCAGAAGGTGGCCCCGTACCTGACGCTCGACGGCCGCGTGTACCCGGCGGTCGTCGACGGCCGGGTCAAGTGGATCGTCGACGGCTACACGACGACGGACCAGTACCCGTACGCGGCGTCGCGGTCCCTCGACGACGCGACCACGGACTCCCTGACCGAGACGTCCGAGACCGTCCAGGCGCTCCAGCCGAAGACGGTCAGCTACATCCGGAACTCGGTGAAGGCCACCGTGGACGCCTACGACGGATCGGTCACGCTGTACGCCTGGGACATCGAGGACCCCATCCTCAAGGCGTGGGACTCGGTGTTCCCGTCGACGCTCGAGCCCCTGTCGTCGATCGACGGCGCGCTCATGAGCCACCTGCGCTACCCCGAGGACCTGTTCAAGGTGCAGCGCAACCTGCTCGCCCGGTACCACGTCACCGACGCCGGGCAGTTCTTCTCCGGAAACGACTTCTGGGCCAACCCGAACGACCCCACCAGCAGCGTCGCCGTCCCGCAGCCGCCGTACTACCTCACGCTGCGGATGCCGGACCAGGACGAGGCTCGCTTCTCGCTCATGTCGTCGTTCATCCCGACGGGCAACAACGCCCGCAACGTGCTGACCGGCTACCTCGCGGTCGACGCCGAAGCGGGCAACGAGGACGGCAAGCCGTCGGACGACTACGGCACGCTCCGGCTGCTCGAGCTGCCACGTGACTCGACGGTGCCCGGACCCGGCCAGGTGAACAACAACTTCGTCGCCGACCCGGACGTGTCCAACGAGCTCAACATCCTCGGACGAGGCGACTCGCAGGTGGCCCGCGGCAACCTGCTCACCTTGCCGATGGGTGGCGGTCTGCTCTACGTGCAGCCCGTGTACGTCCAGGCGCGGACCGGCACCACCTTCCCGCTGCTGCAGCGCGTGCTCGTCGCGTTCGGCGACGACATCGGGTTCGCGGACACGCTCGACGGCGCCCTCGACCAGGTGTTCGGCGGAGACTCGGGTGCCGACGCCGGCGACGCGGGGACCGATCCCGACACGGGCACGCCCCCGACAGGCGAACCGACGGCGGAACCGACGGCTCCGCCGACCGACCCGGGGACCGGGACCGGCACGGACGAGACCGCCCGCGCCGACCTCGACCGCGCGCTTCAGCAGGCCAAGGAGGCCATCGCGGACAGCCAGTCGGCACTGGCACGCAACGACTTCGCGGCCTACGGCGAGGCGCAGCAGCGGCTCGACGACGCGGTCCGGGCTGCCCTCGACGCGGAGGCCCGACTGGGCGAGTGACGTGGTCCGGCCGGTGGTGACGCCCGACTGGGCGAGTGACGTGGTCCGGCCGGTGGTGACG
>NZ_JBFUHU010000253.1:0-5593 GCF_056402235.1 Cellulomonas sp. P4_B5_2 | reverse complement strand
CAGCGGAAGGTCGTCCGTCGCGGCCAGCTGAGCACCGGACGCGCTGAGCATCTCGCGCAGGAAGGCGCGCGCCACGACCAGCAGCTCCGCGACCAACGGTCGGCTCAGGCGGTAGACGACGGTGTTCCCGGTCCGCGTGGACGCCACGACCCCCGCGCGCTTGAGGACGGCGAGGTGCTGCGAGAGGGCCGAGGCCTCCGCGCCCGTGGCGGCCAGGAGCCTGCTCACCGACGCCGCGTGGCTCGCGTCGGCGCTGAGCACCTCGAGGACCTGGATACGKGTGGGGTGCGCGAGCGAGCGGAACAGCTCCGCCTTGATGGCGTACAGGGGCGCGGTCGTTGCAGTGGTGGGCACGGGACCTCCTCGGTTGAGGAGTTTAGCAAATCCTCAACCCACTCCCCACCACGTCAGCCGGGGGAGCTGACCGGGGAGCGGTCCGCGGACGCCGGCGAGTAGACCGGGACGCCGCCGCCGATGATCGTCATCGTGATGCCGTGGGCGGCGCTCTGGCGCAGCGCGGTCGTCAGGACGTCCGACGCGGCGGCGCCGATGCGGACCACACCACGCAGGTCGACGGTGACGGTGCCGCCTCCGGTGGCGCGCAGCATCGCCAGCGTGATCGCCGACGACAGGTCCTCCCGGTTGGACAGGTCGACCCGGCCGCACACGCGAAGGATCGACCGGTCGTCCACGGTCTCGGCGTGGAGCTCGAGCTGCGGGCAGCGGCGCGGCTGCGTCGGCGAGGAGTCCTCGGCGAACACCTCGCACAGCGCCTCGTCGAGGCGCTCGCGCGCACGGGCGTCCAGCCCGTCGCGCGCGGCGTCGACCACGCGATCGGCGAGCGTGCGCAGGCGCACGTTGTGCCGTTGGGAGCTCTGCTTGAGCAGGGCGAACGCCGCGTCGTCGTCGACCCCGTAGATGAGCATGAGGATGCCCTTGGCCTGGTCGATCGCCGCGTGAGACTCCAGGGCGAGCGCCAGGTCCGCGTTGACGCGCTCGGCGAGCAGGGCGTCCCGGGCGGCGGTCACGTCGACCAGGAACCCGGTCACCTCCCCGCCGCCCTCGCCGGCGACAGCGAGCGCGACGCGGTGGCACTTGCCGGACAGGTCGAGCAGCGAGTACTCGCACCCTTGGGGGTCGGGTCCTTCGACGGCATGGTCGAGCGCAGCGGCGACCGCGGGGCGGTCGTCGTGCCGGGCGTGGGTGAGCAGGAGCTCGCGGGTCGGGACCACGTCGCCCGGTCGCATCCCGTGGATGACGAACATGTGGTCGGACCACCACCAACGGCCGGTGGCCGGCGCGATCCGGAAACGCCCGACGAGGGTGGTCGTCGCGGGCATCGGGACCCCCAGACTGGTGTCGGGCGAACTCCTCCGAGGGCTCCTTCTGAGCCCTGGGCACGCTCGCCTGACCGCCAAGGACGGTGCTTCGAGACTAGGGCCAGGGACGGGCTCCTGGCGTGCGTACTCCTGTTCAGTATGCGCCGGGCGCGGGGCATCGACGGGGGAGGGTAAGTGGAGGCCAGACACATGGACGAGAACGAGGAGGAGCCGTGACCAACCGCAACGCGGTCCTGGCCCGTCTCGCCGGCCTGGTCGCCGCCGCACCGCGCGACCAGCCGCTCGCGGCCCGGCTGTGTACGGCGTGCGTGGCGATCCTCGGCGCCGACGGAGGAGCGACCGGCCGGGGCTGGCGGGGCTGGTCGACGGTGCCGAGGGCATGCGGGTCGCGGGCCAGGCCGCCGACGGCAAGCAGATCGGACGCGCGCTCGGGATCAGCGAGCGGACGGTGAAGGTGCACGTGGGGCACGTCTTCCGCAGGATCGGGGTCGCGGACCGGACGAGCGCCGCTCCCTGGGGATCGCAGCACCTCCCCGACGAGTGAGGCGGCGTCAGCGGCTGCTCGCCTGGGCCGGTGCGTCCACGTCCGCGCCGCACGCCGCGAGCCGCGCCAGCTGTCGCTCGGTGCACGCCGCCGGTTGCGGAGTGTGCACCACGACGCGCTGGCCGGGGTCCTCGGGCAGGGGGATCGAGTGCGTCTCGAGCGTGAGGCGACCGACGAGCGGATGGTTGATCTCCCGCACGCCGTAGGTGTCCGAGGCGACGTCGAACGCCGCCCACCGGCTGCGGAAGTCGGCACAGCCGGTCCGCAGCTCGGTGATGAGGCAGGCCAGGCCGGGGTCGACGGGCCCACGGCCCGAGCTCGCCCGCAGCAGGGAGACGACGAGGTCGGCCATCGCGTCCCAGTCGCCCCAGTAGTCGTGGGACGCCGCGTCGCAGAACGTGAAGCGTGCCTGGTTCACGGGCCGGGCGGGACTCTCGTACAGCGGCAGGTAGAGGGCCCGGGCCAGGTCGTTGGCGGCGAGGACGTCGAGCCGGTCGTCGAGCACGCAGCAGGGCAGGTTGGTGGCCGCGAGCAGCTGCAGGACGAAGGGGCGCACCGATCGGGCGGGCGGCAGCGGGTGTGCCGGGTGGCTCGACGTGGGACCAGCACGCAGGAGGTCGGCCAGGTAGT
The DNA here is from genome assembly GCF_056402235.1 of Cellulomonas sp. P4_B5_2. NCBI lineage: Bacteria > Bacillati > Actinomycetota > Actinomycetes > Micrococcales > Cellulomonadaceae > Cellulomonas > Cellulomonas sp. P4_B5_2. Next base: position 3,079 of record NZ_JBFUHU010000253.1, on the reverse strand, counting down.
CGCTCTCGGCGTCGTTGAGCTGCAGCGCCTGGGCGAGGTTGGCCAGCACCGATGCGGAGACTCCGGTGACGACCCCGCGCTCGACCCGCTTGTAGTAGCCGGCGCTGATCCCGGCCAGGGAGGCCACCTCGTCGCGGCGCAGGCCCGTGACACGCCGCGGACCGCGGGGCGACGGGAGGCCAGCTCGTTCCGGGGTGATGCGAGCCCGACGCACCATGAGGAACTGGCGCAGCGCTTCGTTGCGCACTCCTCGATGCTAACCACGCCCGTGCGACGGGCCAGCCGGGGCGGTGCGGAGGGGGACCACAGTTGGTTCCCCCTCCGGGGTCGACGCCCGCGCAGTGACCGGAGTGTCATCGGCAGTTATCCGGACCGTGACCGACGGACCCGCCCGGGTCCGGAGGGACGCGGACCGTTCTCGAGGGGGGCCAGTGATGACCGCGGTGCTCAGTGCTCGGGTGGGACGCAAGGGACGACGCRTCGCGGCGGGCGTGGCGGTAGCGGCGGTGGTCGTCGGGGTGCAGACCGTGTCGCCGGCCGCGGCAGCCCCCGGCGACCCGTGGATGAACACCGCCCTGTCGCCCGACCAGCGTGCGGTCCTGCTGCTGCAGGCGATGACGCTGGAGGAGAAGGTCGAGCTGATGTCCGGCGACCAGGGCGCCGCCCCGGCAGCGTTCTACAACGCGCCGATCGAGCGGCTCGGGATCCCCGAGCTGAGCATGGCGGACGCGACCCCGGGCATCGCGTCCCGCGGCTGGGTCCTGCCCGACACCGCCGACACCGCGACGGCGATGCCGGCCAACCTGGCGCTGGCCGCGACCTGGGACCCCGCTCGGGCGCGCGACTACGCGGGGGTCGTCGCCGACGAGGCGCGGCAGACCGGGCACGAGGTCCTGCTCGGCCCCAACTCCGACCCGACGCGCAACCCGTTCTGGGGCCGGCAGGCCGAGTCGGCGAGCGAGGACCCGCAGCTCAACTCCGCGATGGTCGTCCCGTACGTCCAGGAGGTGCAGGCCCGCAATGTCATCGCCGACCTCAAGCACTACACCGCCTACACGCAGGAGACCTACCGCGGTGGCGACCAGAACGCCGTCGTCGACGAGCGCACCTTGCGCGAGGTGCACACCGCCGCCTACGAGGCCGCGATCGCGGACGCCGGACTCGGCTCGGTGATGTGCTCGTTCAACAAGATCAACGGGGTGTACTCCTGCGAGAACGAGGCCACGTTGAACGACATCCTGCGCGAGCAGCTGGGGTTCCAGGGGTTCGTGCTCACGGACTTCGGAGCGATCCACTCCACCGAGGCGTCGATCGTCGCCGGGACGGACCTGGAGACGGGCACGCGCGCCTTCTACGGCGACGCGCTCCTCGCGGCGGTGAACGAAGGCTGGGTGAGCGTCGCGCTCGTGGACCGCGCGGTGCTGCGCATCCTGCGCACCATGTTCGCGATCGGCGTCTTCGACAACGACTACACCCCGTCCGCCATCCCGGTCGAGGAGCACGGCGCCGTAGCGCGTGAGGTGCAGGAGGACGCGATCACGCTGCTCAAGAACGACGGGCAGGCGCTGCCACTCGACGGCACGGCCATCGACTCCATCGCGGTCGTCGGTGCCGACGCCACCATCCCGTCCGCGCTCGGCGGCTCGGCGTACGTCCAGCCGACGTACGAGGTGTCGCTGCTCGACGCCATGCGGGAACGGGGTCGGGAGACCGGTGCACAGGTGCGCTACGCCCAGGGCAACGACCCGGTCAACGGCGCGAACATGATCGAGACGCTCGACATGACGGCCGTGCCGTCCTCGGTGCTGCGCCCCGAGCGCGGGATCGGCGACGGGCTCACCGCGCGCTACTACCCGAACGCGGACTGGACCGGAGCGCCGGGCCTGACCCGCACCGAGCGGCAGGTCGCCTACGACGTCGGCTTCATCGGTGGTCAGCCCGCCTTCGCCAGCCTGTACGGCTCGCAGGTGCAGCCGACCCCGACCCTGTCCGGCGCGGGACCGGCCGGCAACGGCGACCAGTCCGTGCGCTACACCGGCGAGCTCGTCGCACCGAGCACCGGCGCGTACGTGCTCGGCGCCACCGGGTGGGGGGATGCTCGCGTCTACCTCGACGGCACCCTGGTCGTCGACATGACGGGCACCGACGGCCGCCGCGACGTCCGTTCCGCGCCCCTGCAGCTCACCGCGGGGCAGGAGTACGACCTTCGCGTCGAGTACTCCCAGAACCACCCGCTCGTGGGCCTGCAGCCGGGGACCTTCCTGCTGCAGTGGTCCACGCCGGCCGACGCGGTACCGCCGTCCGTGGCGGATGCCGTCGAGGCGGCGGCTGCGAGCGACGTCGCGGTGGTCTACGTGCGCACCTACGAGAGCGAGGAGCGGGACATGGTCTCGCTCAAGCTGCCGCAGAACGCCGACCAGCTCGTCCGCGCGGTGGCGGCCGCCAACCCGAACACGGTCGTGGTGGTCTCCGCGGGCTCGGGCGTCATCATGCCGTGGGCCGACGCCGTCCCGGCGGTGCTGCTGAACTACTTCGGCGGGCAGGAGGAGGGTCACGCGCTGGCCTCCATCCTGTTCGGTGACGAGGACCCGTCGGGTCACCTGCCGGTCTCCTACCCGGTCAGCGAGGACGCACTGCCTGTCGGCGTGCAGAACCCCTGGCTCGACGACCCGAACGTGGAGTTCACCGAGGGGCTGAACGTCGGCTACCGGGGCTACCTCGCGTCCGGTGTCCAGCCACGGTTCGCCTTCGGGCACGGCCTGTCCTACACCGAGTTCGTCATCGACCGGCTCCGGGTCGGCAACAACATCCGCGCCACGGGCGGCCAGGACACCGTCGACGCGCGGGTGCGTCTGAGCAACGTCGGTGACCGCGACGGCACCGAGGTCGTACAGGTCTACCTGGGCCCGCTCCCCGGCGTCGACTCGCCGCCGCTCAAGCTCGCGGGGTTCGCCAAGGTCGAGCTCGGCGCCGGCGACCGCCAGCAGGTGCGGATCGAGCTGGACCGGCGCGACTTCTCGTACTGGGACGCCGACGCCGACCAGTGGGTGACCCCGATCGGCCAGGTCCCGGTGTACAT
>NZ_JBFUHU010000252.1:0-14066 GCF_056402235.1 Cellulomonas sp. P4_B5_2 | reverse complement strand
GAGCGCGGCCGTCCGATCGTCGTCCGGTCACTCGACGCCGAGCAGCACCTCGACCGCGCGCGCCAGGAAGGCGTCGACCGGTCCCTCGGCGTACGCGTTGCGGCCCTTGCGGCGTCGGAAGGTCGCGGACCGCACCTCGGCGGCCGACAGCGGCGTGCCCTTGTCGAAGTACGCGACCAGGCGCTGGCACAGCTCGTCCACGTCGGCGGGCTCGTAGCCCTGCTGCCGGCCGTCAGGCGCGGCGAACCGGTCGCCGTCGGGGCGCCCCAGCCGGCCGTACAGGGTGCGGGCCTGCTCGCTCAGGCGGTTCATCCACGCCTGCTGGCCCTGGGTGGCGATGTACTCCGCGCGGGACCGGGCGACGAACGCGGCCTCGAGCCGGTCGAGCGCCGCATCGACCGCGGCCGTGACGTACCCGCCCCGCACCATGTCGAACGCCACGCCACGCACGTCCTTGCTGGCCAGCGCGGCAGCCGGGCCCGTCTCATAGACCGCCCGGGCGTGCGCGAAGAAGTCGTCGACCTCGTCCGGGTCGTATCCCTGCCTCACGCCCGAGACGGTCCGGAACATCCCGTCGCTCACTCGTCCTCCTCCGCTGCGRGCTGCCCGCAGGCGCCGTCGATCTCACTGCCGCGGGTGTCCCGGATGGTGGTCGGGATCCCGTGCGCACGCAAGCGTGCCACGAACTCCTGCTCCACCCGGGGATCGCTCGCCGTCCACTTCGAGCCCGGCGTCGGGTTCAGCGGGATGGGGTTGCAGTGCACCCAGCCGCGACCGCGGGCGTTGAGCTTCTCGCCGAGCAGGTCCGCGCGCCAGGCGTGGTCGTTGATGTCCCGGATCAGCGCGTACTCGATGGAGACACGACGGCCGGTGACCTCGAAGTAGCGGTGCGCGGAGTCGATCGCCTCGTCGACGCTCCACCGCGTGTTCACGGGCACCAGCTCGCTGCGCAGCTCGTCGTCCGGTGCGTGCAGTGACAGCGCGAGCGTGACGGGGATCCCCTCCTTGGCCAGCCGGTCCATCGCCGGCACCATGCCCACGGTCGACACGGTGACGTTACGCGCGGACATGCCCAGCCCGTCGGGCGCCGGAGCCACGAGACGCCGGACCGTCTCCATGACCGACTTGTAGTTGGCCAGCGGCTCGCCCATGCCCATGAACACCACGTTGGACAGCCGCGTCGGACCGCCCGGGACCTCGCCGTCGGCCAGCGACCGCGCCGCGGCGCGCACCTGCTCGACGATCTCCGCCGTCGACAGGTTCCGCGTCAGGCCCAGCTGGCCGGTGGCGCAGAACGAGCACGCGAGGCCGCAGCCGGCCTGGCTCGACACGCACAGGGTGGTGCGGTTGGCGTACCGCATGAGGACCGACTCGACCTTGGCACCGTCGAACAGGTGCCACAGCGTCTTGACGGTGGTGCCCTTGTCCGCGGTCTGGGTGCGGTGGGCGGTGAGCAGCTGCGGGAACAGCCCCTCGACGAGCTTGTCGCGCGTGGCCTTCGGCAGGTCGGTCATCTGCGCGGGGTCGTTGGTCAGGTGGGTGAAGTAGTGCGTCGCCAGCTGCTTGGCGCGGAACGGCTTCTCCCCGAGCTCGGTGACGGCATCGATCCGCTGCTCGGGCGTGAGGTCGACGAAGTGCTTGGGCGGCTTGCCACGAGGTCCCCGGCTGGGCGAGGACAGGTCGAGGCGCACGGGTGTACCGGTCATTGCTGGTACCCCCCTTCAGTGAGATCAGGCGGGCTGGAGGACCGTGAGGACCACGTACACGGCGGGGGCGGTGAGCAGGAGCGAGTCGAGCCGGTCCAGGAGCCCGCCGTGGCCAGGCRCCAGCCGGCCCATGTCCTTGAGCTCGAGGTCGCGCTTGAGCATCGACTCGGCGAGGTCGCCGAGCGTCGCGGTCACGACGGTGGCCAGGCCGAGGAACACCCCGACCAGCGGCTCGCCGCCGAACGCCACCTGGACGCCGACCACACCCACGACACACGCGAGGATGACGGAGCCGGCAAGGCCTTCCCACGTCTTCTTCGGGCTCACCGACGGGGCGAGCGGGTGCCGGCCGAGCAGCACGCCGACGGTGTAGCCGCCCGTGTCGCTGGCCACGCAGAGCAGGATGAAGAGCATCACGCGGGATGCGCCGTCGGGCTCGGCGAGCAGGAGCATGACGAAGCCGCCGAGGAACGGCAGGTACGCGGCGGCGAACGCGCCGGCCGTGGCGTCGCGCAGCGCGGGCTGGCCGCTCCCGTCGAGCACGCGCCAGACGACGACGCCGCCGACCGTCAGCATGAACGCGACGAACAGCGCCTCCGGTCCGGCGGTGAACGCCGAGACGAGGATGCCGATGGCACCGACCAGCAGCGGGAGCAGCGGGAGGTGGATGTTCCGGCGGGTGAACGCCTGCGCGAGCTCCCAGAGACCGGCGCACACGCACACGACGGCGACGACCGCGAAGGCCTCCTTGCGGATGAACAGCGACGCGACCACCGCCACGAGCATGGCGACGCCGACGACGATCGCGACCGGGAGGTCACGACCGGGGCGGGGGGTCCGGGTGGCGGCGATGGCAGTCTGGCTCATCAGACCTCGAGGAGCTCGTTCTCCTTGGACGCGAGCAGGTGGTCGATGAGATCCACGTGCTTCTTCGTCAGGGACTCGAGCTCCTTCTCCGCACGACCGACCTCGTCCTCGCCGGCCTCGCCGTCCTTGACGATCCGGTCCAGCTCCTCCTTGGCGCGGCGGCGCACGTTGCGCACCGAGACGCGCGCGTCCTCGGCCTTCGACTTGGCGAGCTTCACGAAGTCCTTGCGGCGCTCCTGCGTCAGGGCGGGCAGCACGATGCGGATGACGTTGCCGTCGTTCGTCGGGTTGACGCCCAGGTCCGAGTCGCGCAGCGCCTTCTCGATCGCGGCGGTCGACGACTTGTCGAACGGCGAGACGAGGATGGTGCGCGCCTCGGTGACGTTGAACGACGCGAGCTGCTGCAGAGGGGTCGGGCTGCCGTAGTAGTCGACGAACACCTTGGAGAACATCGCCGCGTTCGCCCGACCGGTGCGGATCGTCGAGAAGTCCTCCTTGGCGACCTCGACGGCCTTGTCCATCTTCTCTTCAGCCTCGAAGAGGGTCTCGTCGATCACCGGAGCTCCTTCGTGATGTCGTGTGGTGCGGGTGGCCGATCAACTGGCGGTGATCAGCGTGCCGATCTTCTCACCCCGGAGCGCGCGCGTGACGTTGCCGGCCTCCTCCAGGCCGAACACGCGCATGCGCACGTCGTTGTCGCGGCACAGGCTGAGCGCCGAGCCGTCCATCACGCCCAGGTCGTTGACCAGCGCGTCGGTGTACGTCAGGTGGTCGAGCTTCACCGCGTCCGGGTTGGTCCGCGGGTCTGCCGAGTACACGCCGTCGACGCCGTTCTTGCCCATGAGGACCTCGTGGCAGTGCGTCTCGAGCGCGCGCTGGACGCTCACCGTGTCCGTCGAGAAGTACGGCAGCCCGGCGCCGGCGCCGAAGATGACGACGCGGCCCTTCTCCAGGTGCCGGATGGCGCGCAGCGGGATGTACGGCTCGGCCACCTGACCCATCGTGATCGCGGTCTGCACGCGCGTGCTCACGCCGGCCTGCTCGAGGAAGTCCTGCAGGGCCAGGCAGTTCATCACCGTGCCGAGCATGCCCATGTAGTCGGCACGCGCACGGTCCAGCCCGCGCTGCGAGAGCTCGGCACCGCGGAAGAAGTTGCCACCACCGACGACGATGGCGACCTGCACACCTTCCCGGACCGCGACGGCGATCTCCGCGGCGACGCGCTGGACGACGTCGGCCGCGAGGCCCACGTCACCGCCACCGAACGTCTCGCCGGAGAGCTTGAGCAGGACGCGCCGGTCAGGCACGACCCCGCGTGTCGACTCGGGGTCCTGGGTCACGGTGCCTCCACGAGAGTTGGTCGGGCTGGTTGCGCCGGTGGCCCCGACCCCGTAGGGCCGGGGCCACCGTCGATTCCCTGAGGGTCAGGCTCCCACGCGGTAACGGACGAAGCCCGTCAGCGTGCCGCCGGCCTCGGTGAGGACCTGGCCGACCGTCTTCTTGTTGTCCTTGGCGAACGCCTGCTCGAGCAGGACGTTCTCCTTGAAGAAGCCGTTCAGGCGGCCCTCGATGATCTTCGGCAGCGCAGCCTCGGGCTTGCCCTCGTTGCGGGCCGTCTCCTCGGCGATGTGGCGCTCGTTCGCGACGACGTCGGCCGAGACCTCCTCGCGCGAGAGGTAGGTGGGCGAGAACGCCGCGATGTGCGTCGCGATGTCCCGGGCCACGCCGGCGCCGGCCGCGTCGGTCGCGACGAGCACGCCGACCTGCGGGGGCAGGTCCTTGCTGACCTTGTGGAGGTAGACCTCGACGTGCTCGCCGGCCACGCGGGCCAGGCGACGCACGACCACGCGCTCACCGAGGGTGGCGGCGGTCTCGTCGACGATGGACTGCACGCTGGAGCCGTCGACCTCGGCGGCCAGCAGCGCGTCCGCGTCGCGGGCCGGGGAGTCCACGGCAGCCGCGAGCACCCGGGCGGCGAGCGCCACGAAGTTCGGGCTCTTCGCGACGAAGTCCGTCTCCGAGTTGATCTCGACGAGCACGCCGGTCTGACCCTCGCCGTCGGCCGTCGGGCCGACGTGAGCGACGACCAGGCCGTCGGAGGCCGCGCGGCCCTCACGCTTGCCGACGCCCTTGAGGCCCTTCACCCGGATGATCTCGAGCGCCTTGTCGGAGTCGCCGTCGGCCTCCTCGAGCGCCTTCTTGACGTCCATCATGCCGGCACCGGTCTTCTCGCGCAGCGCCTTGATGTCTGCGACCCGTCGAGGGCCGCCGGCACCGGCAGGGTCACTTGGACTCGGCGTCGCCCTCGGCGTCGGCGGTCTCGGCGGCGGGCGTCTCGGCGGCGGGGGTCTCCTCGGCGGCAGCCTCGGCGACGACCTCGTCGGCCACTGCCTCCTCGACGACCGGCTCGGCAACGGCCTCGTCGACGACGGGCTCGGCCACGGCGTCCTCGGAGACGACCTCCTCGGCGATCTCGGTCGTCGCCTCGGCGACGGCCTCCGTCGCGTCGGCGGCGACCGCGGCACCGGCCAGGTCGGCCTCGGCACCGGCGAGCAGCTCGCGCTCCCACTCGGCCAGGGGCTCGGCGTCGGCCTCGGTGCCCTCGGCGGCCGCGGTGCGACCCGAGTGACGCTTCAGCAGACCGTCGGCCGCGGCGTCCGCGATGACGCGGGTCAGCAGCTGGACGGCGCGGATCGCGTCGTCGTTGCCCGGGATCGGGTAGTCGACGACGTCGGGGTCGCAGTTGGTGTCGAGGATCGCGACGACCGGGATGCCGAGCTTGCGCGCCTCGTTGACCGCGAGGTGCTCCTTGTTCGTGTCGACGATCCACACGGCCGAGGGAACCTTGGCCATGTCACGGATGCCACCGAGCGTCTTGGCCAGCTTGTCCTTCTCGCGGCGCAGGACGAGGAGTTCCTTCTTCGTGAGGTTCGAGCCCGCCACGTCGTCGAAGTCGATCTGCTCCAGCTCCTTGAGGCGCTGGAGACGCTTGTGCACSGTGSTGAAGTTGGTGAGCATGCCGCCGAGCCAACGCTGGTTGACGTAGGGCATGCCGACGCGGGCGGCCTGGTCGGCGACCGGCTCCTGCGCCTGCTTCTTCGTGCCGACGAACAGGATCGTCCCGCCGTGCGCGACGGTCTGGCTGACGAAGTCGTAGGCGTTGTCGATGTACGACAGCGACTGCTGCAGGTCGACGATGTAGATGCCGTTGCGCTCGGTGAAGATGAAGCGCTTCATCTTGGGGTTCCAGCGGCGGGTCTGGTGTCCGAAGTGGACACCGCTCTCGAGCAGCTGGCGCATGGTCACGACGGCCATGGCACGTCCTTCCGGCGCGCACCGCAGGGTGCGCACGCGTCAAGGCGGACCCATTCCGGGGCCCGCATCTCGGTTGTCGGCTCCGACCAGCTGGTCGGCGCCCCTGGCGTCATGTCGTCAGCCGCTCCGGGCGCTGCGCGAGGCACGTGCACGGACCGCTGCGGTGATCGACCCCGTCCTGCGGACCTCGTCGGCGCTGTGGCCGGCGGTGCCCTGGATCGGGTGGATGACGCGCGAAGTCGACCGGTACGGACCGGTCGCACCAGAAGTTTAGCGGATGCCCGGACCAGGTCAGGACGAGACCGGCCGTCGCGACACCTCGAGCCGCCCACAGCCCACCGTCCGACGTCRGACACTACGGGACGTGCTCCTGCTCGCCCGGCGGGCCCCGACCTCCCGGAGCATCTCGGTCATGACCTCACTGCCCGCACGCGTCGGAGTCACTCTCGGCACGATCACGCTGCTGACCGCTCTCGGGGTCGTCGCCGTCGCGGAGGACGGCTCGGCCGGTCCACCCGGTGCCGCACCGCCGGCCGGGACCTATCGACTGCCCTGGGGGACCTCGCCGGACGTGGCCAGGGGGTTCGAGGCACCACCGCAGCCGTGGGCGGCCGGGCATCGCGGGGTCGACCTTCGGGCACCTCTCGGTGCCGACGTGCTGTCCCCGGTCGCCGGGGTGGTCACGTACAGCGGTCTCGTCGGCGGTCGGCGCGTGGTGACCGTGACCGACTCGGCCGGTCGTCGCTCGAGCGTCGAACCGCTGACCCCGTCCGTCCGGGTCGGCGATCTCGTCACGCCCGGCGATCGTCTCGGGTCGCTCGAGGCCGGAGGGTCGCACTGTGCACCCGGCGTCTGCCTGCACTGGGGCGTGCGGGTCGGGACCGAGTACGTCGACCCGCTCAGCCTGCTGCCCGGCGCCGGACCGGTGGTCCTGCTCCCCCTGGGCGAACGATGAGCCGTGCGGTCGGGCGGGTCAGACCCGCTCGGCCTCCAGGAGGCGGGTGCGGAGCCGGACCATCGCGGCGGTGTGCATCTGCGAGATGCGGGACTCGGTGACACCGAGCACGCGACCGATCTCGGCGAGCGTCATGCCCTCGTAGTAGTAGAGGACGACGACGATGCGCTCGCGCTCACCCAGACACTCGATGGCGCGGGCGAGCAGGAACTTCGTCTCGGCCGCCTCGATCGAGCTGGCGGGGTCGACCGTGCGCTCGTCGCCGAGGGTGTCGCCGAGCGAGACCCCGCCCGGGCGGTCGTCGCCGCCACCGAGCAGCTCGTCGAGCGCGGCGACGTTCACCGTGGAGAGCTGGGAGTAGATCGCGCGCAGGTCCTCGACCGGCATCTCGAGGTGCCGAGCCACCTCGTCCTCGGTCGGCGTCCGGTGCAGCTTCGCCTCGAGCTCGGCGTAGGCGCGGTCGACCGAGCGGGCCTTGGTCCGGACCGAGCGCGGCACCCAGTCCATGGCGCGCAGCTCGTCGATGATCGCGCCCCGGATGCGGGACGACGCGTACGACTCGAACTTCACCGAGCGGTCGATCTGGTACTTCTCGATGGCGTCGATGAGACCGAACATGCCGTAGGAGACCAGGTCGGCCTGCTCGACCGTGCTCGGCAGGCGCATCCCGACGCGGCCGGCGACAGCCGACACCAGCGGCGCGAAGTGCAGGATCAGCCCTTCACGTGCCGTGCGGGACTGCGTCGACTTGTAGCTCTCCCAGAGCGCGTCGACCTCCTCGGTGGACCGGCTCGGCGCCACCGGGGTCCGCGGGCTGGGCACTCCCCGGGTGATCGGGACGGTCGACGTCTCGAGCTGGTCGGTCTCCGAGAGGCGGGGCTGCGGGATGACGCCCTCGGGTGCCGTGCTCGTCAGGCGGGTGTGCACCGGGAAGGCGGCGTCCAGCTGCGTCGTCATCGTCGACTCCATCGTGTACGTCATGCGCGGGGGTGGGCTTGCTGGAAGGCCGAGCGGAGTCGTTCGGCGGATACATGGGTGTAGCGCTGCGTCGTGGCGAGGCTCGCGTGCCCGAGCAGCTCCTGGACGCTGCGCAGGTCTGACCCGCCCTCGAGGAGGTGGGTGGCTGCGGTGTGCCGCAACGCGTGCGGCGCGACGTCGTCGACCCCCGCGAGCGACGCGGCCTGGTGGACGACCGAGCGTGCCTGGCGCTGGTCGAGGCGTCCTCCGCGGAGGCCCAGGAAGAGGGCCGACGGCGAGGCGGGGACGGCGAGCAGCGGGCGACCGCGCTCGAGCCACGCAGCGAGGGCCTTCTGCGCGGGCAGACCGAACGGGACGACCCGCTCCTTGTCGCCCTTGCCCACCACGCGCAGGGTGCGCTCGTGGACGTCGACATCGGCCAGGTCGGCGCCGCACAGCTCACCGACGCGCACACCGGTGGCGTACAGCAGCTCCAGGAGCGCCCAGTCGCGCAGTGCGACCGCGTCACCGTCCTGAGCACGCTCCCGAGCCTGGTCGAGCAGCTGGGTCACCGGCTCCACCTGGAGCACCGTGGGCAGCGCCGACGCGGTCCGCGCGGTCGCGAGGCGCAGCGCCGGGTCTGCGGGGACGCGGTGGGTGCGGGCGGCCCAGGCGAAGAACGTGCGGACGGCGGCCCCCCGCCGGGCGAGCGTCGCGCGGCTGTGGCGGGTGGTCGCCATGGAGGCCAGCCAGCCCCGCAGGACGCCGAGGTCGATCGAGTCGAGGGTGGTCCGCCCGTGCCGAGATGCATAGCCCAGGAGGAGGTCGACATCGCCGAGGTAAGCGCGGTTGGTGTGCTCCGACAATCCGCGCTGAGCACCCAGGTGGGCCGAGAAATCGGACAGCAGGCGAGCGCGGTCCGGCGCCCCTGCTGTGATCTCGGCCATGTCCATGTGAGTACCGTGACCTGAAACACGGCGGGGAACAAGGACGACTTTCACCTGCACGGGCTAATGCTGGGCGAATCCCGACCGAATGTCCGATTCCCTGATGAACAATGGTCCAGATGCGCCTTTTTTTCACCCGCAGATCTGCTCACCCTCGTCGACATGACAGCGCTTTCGGCRCGCCTTCTGGACAGACCGCCGCCGTCATGATGTCGAGCGGGCCACGGTGATCCACCCGTCGCCCCTCCGCGCCGCCCAGCCCTCGAGCTCCAGCAGGCCGACGGCGCCCCGCGCCTCCGCCACCGTCACCCCCGCGACGCTCGCCACACGGTCGAGCTGGGCCGGCGTCCGCCGTGGGAGCGCGTCGAGAACCCGCCGGGTCACCGGGTCGAGGGCGTCGTGCGGCCGAGCTGCGCGCGCGTCGGCAGCGGCGTCCGGATCGCAGTCCTGACCGGTGCCGATGAGTCCGGCCAGCTCGCGCACCTCCGCCGCGTCGGTCACGCACACCGCCACGCCGTCCCGCAGAAGCCGGTGGCACCCCGCCGACGCCATCGACGTCACCGGCCCCGGCACCGCGCCCACGGGGCGCAGCAGCCGTGCGGCGTGGTGCGCGGTGCTCATGGCCCCCGACCGCCACGCCGCCTCGACCACGACCGTCGCCCGGCCCGCCGCGGCGATCAACCGGTTGCGCTGCAGGAACCGGCTCTTGGTGGGCAGACTGGTCGGGGGTACCTCGGAGGCCAGCGCGCCCCCGGCCCCCACGACCGCCTCGAGCAGGCGGGCGTTGCCGGCCGGGTAGGCCCGATCGACCCCGCCCGCGAGCAGGACGAGCGTGCGGCCGTCCCGCGCGACCGCGCCGCGGTGAGCGGCCGCGTCGATGCCGTAGGCACCCCCGGAGACCACCCAGACTCCCTCCCCCGCCAGGCCGTCCGCGAGGTCGAAGGCCACCCGTTCGCCGTAGGAGGTGGCGGCTCGCGATCCGACGACCGCTGCCGAACGCTCCAGGGACCGCCCCAGGTCCGCGGTGCCGCGGACCCACAGGCAGAAGGGTGCCTCCGCGCCGAGATCGTCCAGCGCCGCCGGCCACCGCGGATCGCCCGGCACCAGGAGCGTGCCACCCAGCCGGGTGAGGCGCTCAAGGTCGCGCACGGGGTCACAGTCCGGCAGCCTGACGGCCCAACGGGCCAGCACCCGCTCGATGCGCCTCCGGTCGGCATTGGCGAGCAGGCCGCGCCCGAGGCAGGAGAAGTCCGGACCGCCGACAAGAGCGCGCCGGACCCACCCGAGGGCGTCCTGGGCGCCGAGGAGGCTGACGAGAGTCCCCGCGACCACGTCGCCCGGCTCCACCAGCGCGCTCCAGGTGGCACGGGCGAGCACCTCGCCGCCGCTCATGCGCCGTTCCCGCGCGTGCGCAGCAGCAGGGCGTGGCCCACGTCCGCACGGTCGGGCGCGGACCGACCAGCAAGGTCCGCCAGCGTCCACGCGACGCGCAGAACCCGGTCGACGCCTCGCAGGCTCAACGTGCCGCGGTCGAGCGCACGGTCCAGGTCCGCGACGAGCGCCCGGTCCGGTCCGAGCCGGACCCGGAGCCAGCTGCCAGGGACGTCGCCGTTGGTGCGCCAGGGCGTGCCGCCGAGCCGCTCGGCCTGCGCGGCCCGCCCGGTCCCGCTCCGGCGCGGGCCGGGCTGAGCTCGACCTGCAGGTCCACCCGGTCCAGCARCGGCCCSGASAGCTTGCCGARGTAGCGGCGCCGCTGCTCGCTGCGGCAGGTGCACGCGAGACCCTTCCCCACCGCCTGCCCGCACGGGCACGGGTTGGCGGCCAGGACCAGCTGGAAGCGGGCCGGGTACCGGGCGGTGCCCGCGGCTCGGTGGAGCACGAGCTCGCCGTGCTCGAGCGGCTGCCGCAGCGTCTGCAGGACCGCCGTGGAGAACTCCGGCGCCTCGTCGAGGAACAGGACGCCCCGGTGCGCCCGCGACGCCGCTCCCGGCCGGGGGATCCCCGCACCACCGCCCACGACGCTCGCGGGCGTCGCGGTGTGGTGCGGATCCTCGAACGGTGGGCGACGCAGCAGACCGCCACCGGGGTCGAACGCGCCTGCGACCGAGTGCACCGCGGTGACCTCGACCGCGTCCTCCTCCGACAGGTCGGGCAGCAGACCCGGCAGGCGCGCGGCCAGCATGGTCTTGCCCGTGCCCGGCGGCCCCACCATGAGCAGGTGGTGCCCGCCCGCGGCGGCGACCTCGAGACAGCTGCGCGCCTCGTCCTGCCCGACCACGTCGGCGAGGTTCAGCTCGGACATCCCCGAGGCCCGCGCGACGGGCTCCGTGGCCACGGGGGCGACCTCGGTCACCTCGACGTCGGCGCCGTAGCGCGCGGCCACCTGCGCGAGGCTCGTGACGCCGACGACCTCGGCGCCCGGCACCAGCCGAGCCTCCGCGGCGTTCGCCTCCGCGACCACGACCCGACGGCATCCGGCCGCGACCGCGGCGGCGACAGCGGGCAGCACCCCGCGCACCGGCCGGAGCCGGCCGTCGAGACCCAGTTCCCCGAGGTGGACCACGCCGTGCGGCGCTGCCGGGTCGATGGCCTCCGCGCCCGCCAGCGTCGCCACAGCGATCGCGAGGTCGAAGCCCGACCCGGACTTGGGCAGGGTAGCCGGCGAGAGGTTCACGGTGATGCGCCGGTTGGGCCACGGCAGGCCCGACGACGTGACCGCGGCGCGCACGCGATCACGCGACTCCGCCAGCGACGCGTCCGGCAGCCCGACCAGCGTGAACGCCGGCAGTGAGGGTGCCAGGTRCGCCTCGACCTCGACCACGTGCCCGGTGAGCCCGACGAGCGCCACGCCCAGCGTCCGGCCGAGCACCACTCAGACCACCCCGACGAGGTGGTCGATCTCGGCCGCGCCGCGGGCGGGCAGCAGCACGGCGATGACGTCGACCCGCACCGACCGCGGGTGCACGTCGTGCGCCGCGAGCCACTGCGCCCCGAGGCGACGCACCCGGGCCAGCTTGCGCGGTGTCACCGCCTCCGCGGGGTACCCGAAGGCGATCGACCGCCGCGTCTTGACCTCGATCACCACGAGCTCGTCACCGTCGAGAGCCACCAGGTCGAGCTCGCCGTCCCGCGTCCGCCAGTTCCGGTCGAGCACGTCCCACCCGCGGCCGACGACATGCGCCGCCGCGACGTCTTCCCCGTACCGCCCCACTGCGTCCTTCGCGCGCACCGGACCACCTCCGGGCTGGACAGTGCCAGCGCGCGGGGCGGCGCAGAGGGCCTCGCGGCGGTGCCGTGGGGGACGATGCGTCGGGCGGGGCTGTGGGCGGATCAGCGCGCCCGCGGCGCCGTGGGCGACGATGCGCCCGGCGGGGGCTGTGGGGCGGATCGGCGCGCCGGGGATCAGCGGGCGAAGCCTGCGCTGCCCCCGAGGTCGAGCTCGGCCTTGGCCAGCTCCTCCACGTTGACGTCCTTGAACGTCACCACGCGCACCGACTTCACGAACCGGGCGGAGCGATAGACGTCCCACACCCAGGCGTCGGCGAGGGTCAGCTCGAAGTAGACCTCCCCCGCGGCCGACCGCACCTGCAGGTCGACCTGGTTGGCCAGGTAGAACCGTCGTTCGGTCTCCACGACGTAGGAGAAGAGCCCCACGACGTCGCGGTACTCGCGGTACAGCGCGAGCTCCATGTCGGTCTCGTAGTTCTCCAGGTCCTCCGCGCTCACCGGGACATCATCCCCCATGGCCGAGGCCGCGGCCGCGCGACGCCACGCAGCCGCGCGCTCAGAACACCTCGTCGGCGTACTCGTCGACGACGAGCGGCTCCCCTGCGACGGGCAGCCGCCACGACCTGCGGTGCAGCACGCTCGGGCCCAGCTCGCGCAGCGCCGCCATGTGCTCGGGCGACGCGTACCCCTTGTTCTCGTCCCAGCGGTAGGCGGGGTGCTGCGCGGACAGGTCGACCATCATCGCGTCCCGCTCGCACTTGGCCAGCACGCTCGCGGCCGCGACCGACGCGCACGTGCGGTCGGCCTTGACCCGCATGTGCACGCGCGGGCCGGGCACCTCCGGCTCGTCGTCGAGCGAGAAGAGATCCGGCTGCGCGGGCCGGCTCAACCAGTCGTGGGAGCCGTCGAGGAGGACCACGTCCACCGGGCCGACCGTCAGGGTGATCGTCGCGAGCGCCCTGGTCCCGGCCAGCCGCAGTGCGGCGATGATGCCGATCTCGTCGATCTCCGCGGCGCTGGCGTGGCCGACCGCGCGCGCCAGCCCCCACCGGTTGAGCGCGGGCAGCAGGCGGGTGCGCGCCGCGGGCGCGAGAAGCTTGGAATCGGCGACGCCCTTCGGGGCGGACCGCGTGCCGGCGTCGACGACGACCACGCCGACGCTCACCGGTCCCGCGAGGGAGCCGCGACCGACCTCGTCCATGCCCGCGAGCAGGCGCGCCCCGTCGCGCAGCAGCACCCGTTCGTGGCGCAGGTGCGGGGCAGTCCGCGAGGGGGCGGTACGAGATGGCGCGGGGCGCCCGGTGACGAGGGTCACGGCTGGTCGGGCACGTCCGCGAACGTGCTGGTCGGGTTCCGCAGCAGCCCCATGCGCTCGATCGGCCACACGGTCACGAAGGCCATGCCGACCACGTTGTCGATGGGGACCGACCCACCGCCGGGCTTGCCCTGGTTGTACCGCGAGTCGGACGAGTGCGACCGGTTGTCCCCCATCACCCACACGCTGTTCGCGGGGACGGTGACGTCGAACGCGATGTCGCTGGGCGCCACGCCGGCCGCGAGGTACGGCTCGTCGAGCGCCACCCCATTGACCGTGACCGGCCCACCCTGCTCGGCCGCGACGTGATCACCCGGCAGGCCGATGAGGCGCTTGACCAGGTGCTCGTTGGCATCGGCCGGGTAGAGCCCGATGAACGTGAGGGCGGAGTTCACCGCCCCTTGCAAGGCGCCGGGCTCCGGGGCGACGTCGGCGGGAAGCCAGCCACCGGGGTCCTTGAACACGATGATGTCGCCGCGTCGCAGGTCGAACGGCCCCGGGGTGAGCTTGCTGACCAGGATGCGGTCGTGCTCSATGAGCGTGTCGTGCATCGACTGGCTCGGGATGAAGAACGCCTGCACCAGGAACGTCTTGACCAGCAGCGACAGGACGATCGCGCTGACGAGGATGATCACCGTCTCCCGCAGCAGCGATCCGGCGCCGCTCGCTCGCTTCGCGGCGGCGTGTCGGCGGCTGGGCCCGGCGTGCGTCGACGGCTCGGGCGCGGTCACGTCCGGGAGCCGGGGCCGCTCCGGCTGACCCCCGGCGTGGGCCCC
>NZ_JBFUHU010000251.1:0-5621 GCF_056402235.1 Cellulomonas sp. P4_B5_2 | reverse complement strand
GCACCGGGCGGCCCTGCAAGAACGGGCACCACTGGGCGTGACCTCGTCGGCGCCCGGCAGCGGGTCGCGGACCGGATCGGCGAGCTCGCCCCGTTCGCGGCCGGGCACGGTGTCCGCCTCGTGCTGGAGCCGCTGCACCCGATCTTCGCCGCCGACCGTGCGGTCATCTCGACGCTCGGCCAGGCACTCGACATCGCGGAGCCGTTCCCCGCGGACGTCGTCGGTGTCGTCGTCGACACGTACCACGTGTGGTGGGACCCGGACCTGCAGCGCCAGATCGCCCGCGCGGGCGCGCAGAAGCGGATCGCCAGCTACCAGGTGTGCGACTGGATCCTCCCGCTGGCCGCCGACGCGCTCCTGTCCCGCGGGCACGTCGGCGACGGCTACATCGACTTCCCGACGATCACGCGCTGGGTGGCCGAGACCGGCTACACCGGGGACGTCGAGGTGGAGATCTTCAACGAGGCCATCTGGGACACGCCGGGCGACGACACGGTCGCGACGCTGGCTGAGCGCTACCTCCAGCTGGTGCAGCCGTTCCTCTGACGGGGGCCGGTCGCCGGCGCTAGCGTGGCGCCCATGCCTGACCCTCTGGCACCAGCCGCGTCCGAGACGGGGTTCGGCGTGGTGTTCTTCATCATCTCCGTGGTCATCGTCGCGCTCATCATCGCCTCAGCGGTGAAGGCGTCGCGCAACAGGAGCGTGCTCCGTGAGGCCGGGCTCGACCCGGCGACCGCGGAGTCGCAGATCCTGGCGCAGGCACACAAGAGCCAGCTGCTCGCCCCCGGACGGACGGCCGAGTCGCGGCTGGCGGAGGCCCACGACCTGCACGAACGCGGCCTGATCACCGCCGACGAGCTCGGTGCGCTGCGCGAGCGCATCCTCGGCGAGCTCTGAGGTCTAGGCCCTCAGGGCCCTGAGCACCGCGGCGAACCGCGTCCCGATGAGGCGGTGGGCGTCCGCGTCCGGGTGCATGAGGTCGCGCATCGGCAGGTCGTCCCAGTCGGACCAGCCGTAGAGCGACGTGCCGTCGACGTAGGTCAGCGCGGTGTCCGCACGAGCCCGGACGATCGCGCGCAGCACCGACCGGATGACCGTCAGGGTGAGCTTGCCGTCGGCGACCTCGGAGGGCTGCCCGGTGGTGCGGAACACTGACGGGTCGGCCGGGTCCAGCGACGTCGGGCCCGGGGTGGTCTCGACCAACGGGCACAGGAGCGGCGAGACGAGGACCAGCGGCGTGGTCGGGTGCCCGTCGCGGATCGTGTCGAGGAAGCCGTGCACCGCGGGGGCGAAGGCGCGCAGGTGGATGGCGTCGTGGTTCACCACGTTGATGCCGAGCTTGAGGGTGATGACGTCGGCGGGCTGGTCGCGGATCGCGCGCGCGACGAAGGGGTCGAGCACCGCGTTGCCGGAGAACCCGAGGTTGACCAGGTCGAGCCCGACGGCCCGCGCGGCGACCATCGGCCACGCCCCGAGGGCCGAGGCCGCGCCGGCACCGTGGCTGATCGACGAGCCGTGGTGCACCCAGCGCGGCGCGTGCACCGGGGTCGGCGCGGACACCGCTGCGTCGGCGGTGAGCGCGACGAGCCGGGTGGTCTCCCCCGGGGGGAGCCAGATCTCGACGTCCCGCTCGACCGTGCCGTCGCCGCCGAGCGCGAGCTCCACGACGCCGGCGGGACCGGGTCGTTCGGCGGTCGTCCCGGCGAGGGGCTCGAGCAGGAACACACCGGCCGCGGAGGCCACGGCCGACGGCTGCGGCACCACCGCCCCGTCGACCAGGACGTCGTACGGCTGCGGTTCGGCAGGCGGCGCCGGGTCGACCGCGACGCGGAGCACCTGGACATCGAGCCGCACCGAGCGCGCTGCGGTCCGCAGCCGCAGCCGGACGCCGGACGGTTGCGACTCGACCATCGCCATGAAGTCGTCGGGGAGCTGCGGTCGCGTCCAGGCGGGCAGCCGGTGGGGCAGCCCGTCCTCGAGCCAGGCCGCCCCGCGGATCTCGACACGCGGGTCCGGCAGGGCGATGCGCATCAGAACACGTTCCCGTGCTCGCGGAACTCGCGCCAGACGTTCTCGAAGAAGTCGTCGTCCTCGGGGATCGGCCGGCGCGGACGCCAGCGGAACACCGGCTCGCCGGCGGGGTCGTCGGGCGCGCGCGGGACCACGGGGACGAACCCATCGGCCGGGACCCAGGACGTCTCCTGCACCTCGTCGTCCAGCGCACCGCCGTCGAGCGTGAACTTGAAGACGTCAGGCAGCTCGGTGAGGCCGTGCGGGATCGCGCCATCGGGGTCGGTGTAGAGCACCGAGCCGCGGGACCGGCCGCCGTGCGCGACGTAGTCGGCCATCGCCGAGAGGTACACGTACGCGCTGGTCAGGATGTCGCGGACGAGGAAGGTGCGATTGATCGACCGGCGCGACGAGGCGTCGGCGGAGACCGTCGCCTCGTACGACGACAGCCACTCGTGCACCTGGACGAGCGCCTCGTGGATCGACTCCGCGGAGCGCACGGGACCCGCCTTGGCGCTCATGAGCACCTGGACCTCGTTCAGCAGGTCGCCGGTGTTGTCAGGGGTGCCGGAGGCTGCGCGCTGCGAGGCGGCGGCGACCAAGGAGGTCGCGGCGTCGAGCACGGACGAAGCTGCCTCGTCGAACGGCGCGGGGTCGGACGTACGCCGAGCCGCGATGAACTGCGCGGCCCTCGTCGCGCCCACCTGCCCGCTGTTCAGCGCCGCTCCGCCGGGCCGGTAGACCCCGTGCGCGCCGCCGGCCTCGCCGACCGGGAAGAAGCCCTCGATGTTCGACTGCCACCAGGCGTCGACCACGAGCCCGCCGTTGTTGTGCTGGGCGCACACGTCGACCTCGAGCATCGTCGTCTCGAGGTCCACGTACGGGTTCTTGCCCAGGTAGAACTGGTACGCGGGCTCGTTCATGCGCCGCAGCCGCTCGATGGGCGCGCCGAACAGGACGCCGGCGCGGTCGAGGTACTCGTAGGCCTCGGGGCTCAGGGCGGACGGGTCGAAGTCGGGCTGCACCGGGTTCCGACGGAAGTCGAGGAACACCCGCCGCCCGCGCAGCACGGTCTCGCGGTAGACGAGAAGGTCGATCAGGGACGAGCCGTCCAGGGCCTTCCGGATGTCGAACGGCCACTGGTACCCCTTGAGGAACACCAGCGACATGAGCTGCCCGTAGTCACCCAGTGCCTCGGTCAGGAACTCCCGCGGATCCTCGCCAGAGGCGTCCGTCGAGATGAACGTCGGGATGACCTGCATGTACGTACCCGACACGTTCCAGCGCGGGTGCGTCGAGGCCAGCCCGAACTGCCACTCGGTCAGGTTCTTGCCGTGCACGCCCGCGCGGTAGGCCGCCCCGGACGCACCCCACTGGCCGTGGGGGAAGACGCGCGTCGCGTACATCCCGGCCGGGCCGCCCGTCGCGTAGACGAGGTTGGTGCACCGGAACAGCAGGAACGGGGACTCGGCGCCGTCGTGCGGCACGTCGGTCCGCAGGACCAGCAGCCCCGCGACGGCGCCGTCCCGCACGATGACGTCGACCACCCGGCACTCGTCGTAGATGCGTGTGCCGTTGCGGTGGACCTTCTTCTCCAGCTGCTCGACCATCGACCGGCTGGTGTACGGCCCCACGGACGTGGCGCGACGGCGGGGGTCGTGGTCGGTCTTGTAGCCGATGAACTCGCCGTACCGGTTCTGCGGGAACGGGACGCCCAGGTCGCAGAGGCGCAGGAACCCGCGGGCGCTCAGCGCGGCCTCGGCCAGCGCGTTGTCGCCGTCCATCGCGCCGCCGGAGTAGAGCGTCTCGGCCATCTCCCGCACGGAGTCGCCGTCGCCGCCCGAGAGCGTGAGCTTGTAGTAGGTCTGCTTGTCCGAGCCGGCGTTGCGCGACGAGCCCGCGTTGACCTTGTCGGCGACCATGACGACGTCGGTCTGGCCCAGCTCCCACAGGCGGTCGGCCGCGCAGAAGCCGGCGGAACCGGTCCCGACGACGACGGTGTTGACGGTGACGACGGGGACACCCTGCAAGAACGACATCAGAGCACCGGGATGTGCATGCCGCCGTCGACGTGGAACACCTCGCCGGTCGAGTACGGGGTCTGGCCGGACGCCAGGATCGCCACCGCACCGGCGACGTCGGACGGGCGACCCCACCGGTTGATGGGAGCCAGCCCGTCGGCGATGAGCGCGTCGTACTTCTCGGTCACGCCGGCGGTCATGTCGGTCGCGATGACGCCCGGACGGACCTCGTAGACGACGATCCCCTCGGGGGCGAGGCGGACCGCGAACAGCTGCGTGGCCATGGCGACGCCGGCCTTCGAGACGCAGTACTCGCCGCGGTTGGTGGACACGGCCGTCGCGGAGATCGACGAGACGTTGATGACGGTCGCGCGCGGAAGGCGGTCCGACCCGAGCGCGATGACGCGGTTCGCGAACGTCTGCGTCAGGAAGTACGGGCCGCGCAGGTTGATGCCGAGCACGCGGTCGAAGCTCTCCGCGCCGGCCTCGAGCAGGTCCGCCCGCACGCTCGGGGCGACCCCCGCGTTGTTCACCAGCAGGTCGAGCCGACCCCAGGCCTCGACGGCGTCGTCGACGAACCGCGCGTGGTCGCCGAGGTCCGCCACCGAACCGCGCACGTAGCGAACCCGGCCGGGGGCGTCGAGCGACTCCAGCAGCTCGGTCGGCTCCTCGCGGGTGGCCAGGATCGACACCGCGAACCCGTCGGCGATCAGCCGCTGCGTGATACCGAGGCCGATCCCTCGATTGCCCCCGGTGACCAGTGCGACTGCCGGCATCGTTGCCTTCCTCCATGTGCGGGACATGCGTCTCGGACCCGATCGTGCCACGTAGCCACCGCCAGGGCAAGCGCTTTCCGTGACCACAGCACCGTGCGAGGATCAGCCCCGTGATCCTCCGACGACGACCGGTGGCTTGATGGGCGCCGTCGTCACCGCACTCGGCACCATGGGCGCCGTCGTCGCGCTCGGCTGGCTGCTCGCCCGCCGTCGGGTGCTCGGCGACCGAGCGGCTCCCGTGCTCGCGCGGGTGGTGTTCACGGTGGCCACGCCCGCGCTGCTGATCACCACGGTCGCGCACGCCGACCTGCACCTGCTGCTCTCCCGCACGGCGGTCGTCACCTGGACGTCCACGTCGGTGGTCGCCCTGGTGGCGGTCGTGGTCCTGCGCCTCGCGTGGCGTCGGCCGGCCGCGGACGTCACGGTCGGCACGCTCGCGTCGTCGTACGTGAACGCCGGCAACGTGGGGCTGCCGCTGGCGGTCTACCTGCTCGACGACGCGGTCGCGGTGGTGCCGACGCTGCTGTTCCAGCTGCTCGTCCTGGCACCGGTGGCGTTCGCGGTGCTGGACCGGCGCGCGGGCCCCCTGCGTGGACGGACCCTGCTGCGCCGCACCCTGAGCAACCCGATCATCGTCGGCACCCTCGTCGGCCTGGTCCTGGCCGCGGCGCCGTGGGACCTGCCCGAGGTCGTCTACGAGCCGTTCCGGCTGGTCGGCGCCGCCGCGGCACCGCTCGCCCTGCTCACGTTCGGGATGTCGCTCGCCGTGCCGCGGACGGTGGACACCACCGCGCCGCGCCGGGACCGCCGGGAC
>NZ_JBFUHU010000250.1:0-5621 GCF_056402235.1 Cellulomonas sp. P4_B5_2 | reverse complement strand
GGTCACGGACTGGCACGGGCAGGGCGCGGTGGCCCTCCCGGGCGGGGTCGCGGCCCGTCGCGCGTGTGGCAGGCTTGCCCTGGGTCCGGCCCCCGCCCCGCGGGAAGCGCCGGTACGGGTGGCGGATCAAGAGGAGTGACTTCGGTGGACCCTGCGGACATGGGCGACGACCTCGAGCGGGTTCTCCTCTCGGAGGAGCAGCTGCACCAGAGGCTCGACGAGATCGCGGCGCAGATCGACGCCGACTACGCGGGCAAGGACCTGCTCCTCGTGGGCGTCCTCAAGGGTGCGGTCATGGTGATGGCGGACCTCGCCCGCCGGCTGCACTCGACCGTGCAGATGGACTGGATGGCGGTCTCCTCGTACGGCTCGGGCACCAAGTCGTCGGGCGTCGTGCGGATCCTCAAGGACCTCGACGCCGACCTCACCGGCCGGCACGTGCTCATCGTCGAGGACATCATCGACTCGGGCCTGACGCTCTCCTGGCTGCTGTCCAACCTGCGCTCGCGCGGGCCGGCCACGGTCGAGATCGCGACGATGCTGCGCAAGCCCGAGGCGTCCAAGGTCGACGTCGACGTCCGCTACGTCGGCTTCGACATCCCGAACGAGTTCGTCGTCGGCTACGGCCTCGACTACGCGGAGAAGTACCGGAACCTGCCGTTCGTCGGCACGCTCGCTCCGCACGTGTACGGCGCCTGAGGTCGAGTGCGCCCTCGGTGAACACGGTCGGTCCCGCCCAGGTTCCCCGTGTAACTTCGAGGCCACCTGTCCCGCGAGCGGAGGTTGAGGGGCCCTGCCCCGATCGCCCATGAACGTCAAGCGACTTGCCCGTGGCCCCATCCTGTGGGTCGTCATCGCCGTGATCCTGCTGTACATCGGCGCGTCCACGCTCGCGGCCCCGAAGATCAGCAAGATCGACACGTCGGACGGCCTCACGCTCATCGCGGACGGCAAGGTCGAGCAGGCGAAGATCACCGAGGGCGTCCAGCGCGTCGACCTGACCCTCACGGAGGACTTCACCAAGGGCGAGGACAACCTGGGCAAGCTGGTCCAGTTCAACTACGTCGTCCCGCAGGGCGAGTCCGTCGTGGCCGCCATCGCGGACGCGGACATGGAGAAGGGCTACACCTCGGTCGTCCCGCAGACGTCGTGGTGGGCCAGCATCCTCAGCTTCATCCTGCCGCTGATCATCATCCTGGGGATCTTCTGGTTCCTGATGTCGAACATGCAGGGCGGCGGCTCGCGGGTCATGAGCTTCGGCAAGTCGAAGGCCAAGCTGGTCAACAAGGAGTCCCCGCAGGTCACGTTCTCGGACGTCGCGGGTGTCGACGAGGCGGTCGAGGAGCTCCAGGAGATCAAGGAGTTCCTCGCGGAGCCGGCCAAGTTCCAGGCCGTCGGCGCCAAGATCCCCAAGGGCGTCCTGCTGTACGGCCCGCCCGGAACCGGCAAGACGCTGCTGGCCCGCGCGGTCGCCGGCGAGGCGGGTGTGCCGTTCTACTCGATCTCCGGCTCGGACTTCGTCGAGATGTTCGTCGGCGTCGGCGCCAGCCGCGTCCGTGACCTGTTCAACCAGGCCAAGGAGAACGCCCCGGCGATCATCTTCATCGACGAGATCGACGCCGTCGGCCGCCACCGCGGCGCCGGCATGGGCGGCGGGCACGACGAGCGCGAGCAGACGCTCAACCAGATGCTCGTCGAGATGGACGGCTTCGACGTCAACGCGAACGTCATCCTCATCGCGGCCACCAACCGGCCCGACATCCTCGACCCCGCCCTGCTGCGTCCCGGCCGCTTCGACCGCCAGGTCGCCGTGGACCCGCCGGACCTCAAGGGCCGCGAGCGGATCCTCGCGGTGCACTCGCAGGGCAAGCCGATGGCGCCGCACGTCGACCTGAACGTCGTCGCCCGCCGGACCCCCGGGTTCACCGGTGCCGACCTGGCGAACGTGCTCAACGAGGCCGCGCTGCTCACCGCCCGCACGGGCCAGCAGACGATCACCGACCACACGCTGGACGAGGCGATCGACCGCGTCATCGCGGGGCCGCAGAAGCGCACGCGGATCATGAACTCGAAGGAGATCAAGATCACCGCGTACCACGAGGGTGGTCACGCCATCGTCGCGGCGGCGCTCCGGTACACCGACCCGGTCACCAAGGTGACGATCCTGCCGCGCGGCCGCGCGCTCGGGTACACGATGGTCATGCCCACCGAGGACAAGTACTCGACCACCCGCAACGAGCTGCTGGACACGCTGGCCTACGCCATGGGTGGCCGCGTCGCCGAGGAGCTGGTCTTCCATGACCCGACCACGGGTGCCAGCAACGACATCGAGAAGGCGTCGGCGACGGCCCGCAAGATGGTCACGCAGTTCGGGATGAGTGCCAGGCTCGGCGCGATCCAGCTCGGCCAGGCCTCCGGCGAGGTGTTCATGGGCCGCGACATGGGCCACGGGAGGGACTACTCCGAGGACATCGCGGCGTCGATCGACATCGAGGTGCGCTCCCTGATCGAGCGGGCGCACGACGAGGCCTGGGAGATCCTGGTCGAGTACCGCGACGTGCTCGACGCCCTGGTCCTGGAGCTCCTCGAGAAGGAGACGCTCAACCAGGAGCAGCTGGCCACGATCTTCGCCCCGATCACCAAGCGCCCCCCGCGCCAGGTGTGGCTGTCCAGCGACCAGCGCGCGGTGTCCGACCGGCCGCCTGTGATGACCGCCGCGGAGAAGGCCGCCCAGAACGGGCACCCGATCATCCCCGAGGACGAGGCCGCCGCGGCCTTCGGTCACCCGAAGGAGCAGGTCATCGAGGTCCCGCCGTCGCAGACCCCGGACGCGTAGGGGCCGCGCGGTGGCACAGGAGCAGGTGTCCGACATCGGTCCGGTGACGTTCACCGGCGCGGCCGTGGGCGAGTACGACCAGGACCGCGTCGAGGCCGCCATCCGCGAGCTGCTCGTCGCGGTGGGGGAGGACCCCGACCGCGAGGGGCTGCGGGAGACCCCGGCGCGAGTCGCGCGGGCGTACCGGGAGATCTTCGCGGGCCTCTACCAGGAGCCCGGTGACGTCCTGACCACCACCTTCGACATCGGTCACGAGGAGATGGTGCTGGTCAAGGACATCGAGGTGTACTCCACCTGCGAGCACCACCTCGTGCCGTTCCACGGCGTCGCCCACGTCGGCTACATCCCGGGCACCGACGGCCGCATCACCGGCCTGAGCAAGCTCGCACGACTGGTCGACGTGTACGCACGGCGCCCGCAGGTGCAGGAGCGGCTCACCTCGCAGATCGCCGACGCGCTCGTCGCCGAGCTGCAGCCGCGTGGCGTGCTCGTCGTCGTCGAGTGCGAGCACCTGTGCATGTCGATGCGCGGCGTCCGCAAGCCGGGGTCGCGCACGGTCACCTCGGCGGTGCGCGGGCAGATGCGTGACGTCGCCACCCGCGCAGAGGCCATGAGCCTCGTGCTCGGCCGCTGACGCCCGGCAGACCCTAGGCTCGCACCGTGACAGGCCCAGGCTCCTCCCGTCCGGCACCGCTGCCGGCACGGTTGCACGATCTCGGGCGGACGCTCGTGATGGGCGTCGTCAACGTCACGCCGGACTCCTTCTCCGACGGAGGCCGGTGGTTCACGCCCGGCGCCGCGGTGGCACACGGCCTCGAGCTGCTGGAGCAGGGCGCGGACCTGCTCGACGTCGGCGGCGAGTCGACCCGGCCGGGGTCCCGCCGCGTCGCGGTCGAGGACGAGCTGGCCCGGGTGCTGCCGGTGGTCGAGGAGCTGGTGGACCGCGGTGCGACGGTGAGCGTGGACACCACCCGCGCGGTGGTCGCCCGTGCGGCCGTCGGGCGCGGCGCCGCGATCGTCAACGACGTCTCGGGCGGCCTGGCCGACGACGCGATGTACTCCGCGGTCGCCGACACCGGCGTGGTCTACGTGGCGATGCACTGGCGCGGCCACGCCGACGTGATGGACGACCTCGACGACTACGACGACGTGGTGACCGACGTGCGCCGCGAGCTCGCCGCCCGCGTCGACGCGCTGCGCGCCGCGGGGGTGCGCGACGACCAGGTGGTGCTCGACCCCGGCCTCGGGTTCGCGAAGGCGGGGAGCAGCAACTGGCCCCTGCTGGCGCGGCTGCCCGAGCTGGTGGCCGACGGCTTCCCGGTGCTGGTCGGTGCGAGCCGCAAGCGCTTCCTCGGGCACCTGCTGGCGGGCCCGGACGCCGAACCCGCGCCGCCGCTCGCGCGTGACCGTGCCACGGCGGCGGTGACCGCGCTGGCCGCGGTCGCGGGAGCCTGGTGCGTGCGGGTGCACGAGGTGGCAGGCTCGGCCGACGCCGTTCGGGTGGCGGCGGCGTGGCAGGGTGCGACAGGCACGGCTGCGACCAGCGCGGGTGCCGGTGCCGAACCCGGTGACGACGAGCTGGCCGTCGACGAGGACGCGAGAACCGGAGGGAGCACGCGGTGACCACGAACGACGAGAGCCGACCGGACGCGCTGGACGCCAGCGGGCGTCGGCTCGACCAGATCAGGCTGACGGGCATCACGGCCCTCGGGTACCACGGCGTGTTCGAGCACGAGCGGCGCGAGGGGCAGACGTTCGTCGCGGACGTCGTCGTGCACCTCGACACGCGGCGGGCCGCGGCGCGCGACGACCTCGCGCACACGCTCGACTACGGCGCGCTGGCGGAGCAGGTGGCTGCCGTCCTGTCCGGGGAGCCGGTCGACCTCATCGAGACCGTGGCCGAGCGGATCGCCGCGACCGTCCTCGCCTCCGGGGTGGTCCAGGCCGTCGACGTCGCCGTGCACAAGCCGCACGCGCCCATCCAGGTGCCGTTCGGGGACGTCGTCGTCGCCATCCACCGCGACCGGACCAAGCTCCCGGCCGCGGAGCCGTACCTCCCGCGCCCGACGGCCGCCGAGCCGGTCTCCCGGCCCGTCCCCACGTCCACCGCCGCGTTCCCCGTCACCCCGGCGCCCGGCGCCCCCGCGGTCGCCGCCGCCCTGCCCGCCGGTCAGTGGGCCGACGCCGTCGTCGCCCCCGCTCCCGGAGAGCTCTCGGTGGGGGGACCGGACACGCGGTCGACCGAGCTGGAGACGATCCCCGAGGCCGTCGTGGACGGCGAGCTCGTCACGGACGCGCTGGACCAGGCGCCCGACGGGCCGGTCGAGATCGTGCTCGCGCTCGGCGCGAACCTCGGCCCGGCGCAGGAGACCCTGCGCGAGGCCGTGAGCGACCTCGCCGGCACCCCCGGGGTGGAGGTCGTCGAGGTCTCGGCCCTGGCGCGCACCTCGGCCGTGGGCGGACCCGAGCAGGCCGACTACCTCAACGCCGTCGTGCTGGCCACGACCACGCTCGCGCCCCGCGAGCTGCTGCGGGCGACCCAGGCGATCGAGCAGGCGCACGGGCGCGAGCGGCACGAGCGCTGGGGGCCGCGCACGCTGGACATCGACATCGTGCTGTACGGCTCGGTGCTCGCCGTGACCGACGACCTCGAGCTCCCGCACCCGCGCGCGCACGAGCGTGCGTTCGTGCTGCAGCCGTGGGCGCAGGTGGCCCCGCACGCGGTGCTGCCGGGCCTGGGGGGCGGGCCGGTCGGTGCGCTGGCCGCGACCGCACCGGACCGCGA
>NZ_JBFUHU010000249.1:0-5627 GCF_056402235.1 Cellulomonas sp. P4_B5_2 | reverse complement strand
CCCTCCTGTGTGTGATCAGCTGGCGCGCCGGCGCCTCAGCAGGAGCAGGGCTGCCCCCGAGAGCACCAGGATGCCCGCGGCGAGCACGCCCGGCATCGGGGACGAGCCGGTCGCGGCCAGCGCCGCACCACCGGTGGGCCCCGCAGCGAGGACCTCGGAGTAGAACGAGGCGGACGGGGTCGGGGTCGACGCGACGATGCCGACGGTGGGAGTCGGTGTCGCCGACGGCGCGTCGTCCACCTCGGTGACCGGGGGCGCCGGAGGAGCCGGAGGCGTCGACGGTGCGGGCGGCGTGACCGGCGTGGCGGGCGACGGCGGCGGCGGGGTCTCGCTGACGCTCGGCGTCGGGCTCGGGGACACCGTCGGCTCGGGCGACGGCGAGGTGGTCGGCGTCGGACCGCACGCCGGGACCGTCACCATGGCGGACAGCTCGAAGTGCTTGGCGTCGAAGAGCGCACCCTTCGGGTTCTCCTTGCTCCGCCAGCCGATGTAGTCCGTCGGGTAGTGGGGCGCCTTGTTGCCGGTGAAGACCGTCGCGTCGCCGTACGCCTTGTCCTCCTGGACCGCCCAGCCCGGACCGCAGACCGTGACGTCGGCAGGCATTGCGGCACCGATCTCCTCGAGCGTGAGATCGCGCCAGTACCCGCCCGACCACGTGGTGACCAGGTACTGCTGGGTCGAGTTCTCCCACGACACCGGCTTGGTGACGTCCTTCTTGAGGTAGACGTAGGCGCCGGTGGTCTCCGGCTCGCTCGTCTGCTGCTTCGTCAGCTGCGTCTGCGGTTGCTGCCACTGCCTGCCCCGGTGGCTGTCGTTGCCGTGCGCCTGCGCAGCACCCGCACCGGTGAGGAGCAGGGCGGAGGCGACGGCCGCGGCGCCGACGAGGCGGCGGACGGAGATCGGGGAAGGACGAACGCTGCGCTGCATGAGCCACCCATCACGTCGAGTGCAGGCGCGCGCTGACCACGTGCCTGCCGGAGTCGGGCCTCCCACCCCTTCACCGCACCGGTCACGCCGCGCGGGCCCCAGGGACGCCCGTGGCGGATCGTTCACCGCCGGGCAGGACCGTATCGGACAAACCGGTCATCGCGTGCGCGTTTGGCCAGATCACAGACAAATTGTGGACAACTGGACACAAGTTCACCTGGATGGACGTACTCGGGAGTAACTCCGGGGTCAGGCGAGCGGTGCGATGGAGACGCCGAGCGCGGCCAGCTTCTCCGCACCGCCGTCGGGCGCGGTCAGCACCCAGATGCCGTCGTCCAGCACGGCGACGGTGTGCTCCCAGTGGGACGCGCGCGAGCCGTCGCCCGTGACGACGGTCCAGTCGTCGTCGAGGACCTGGGTGAACCGCTGTCCGCGCACCACCATCGGCTCGACCGCGACGCACAGCCCCGGGCGCACGCGCGGACCACGGTCCCGACTACGGAAGTTCGGCACGTCCGGCGGCTGGTGCATCGCCGTACCGATGCCGTGACCCACGTACTCCTCGACCAGGCCGTACCGCTGCCCGCCGTTGAGCCCGGCTGCCTCGGCGGCGTCGACGACGTCCTCGACCGCCTCCCCCACCGCGCCCAGCCGCTCGGCGCCGGCCAGAGCGGCGATGCCCGCCCACATGGCGCGCTCCGTCGTCTCCGCCAGGGCGACGTCCTCGGGCGCGGCGCCGTCGAGGACCACGGTGATCGCGGAGTCGCCGTGCCAGCCCTCGACGATCGCGCCGCAGTCGACCGACACCACGTCCCCGGGCTCGAGCACCCGGGAGCCCGGGATGCCGTGCACGACCTCGTCGTTCACCGAGACACAGAGGGACGCCGGATAGCCGAGGTAGCCGAGGAACGACGGCGTCGCGTGCCGGTCACCGATGATCTCCGCAGCGACGGCGTCCAGCTCACCCGTCGTGACCCCGGCCACCGCCCGCTCCCGCACAGCGGCCAGCGCCTCGGCGACCACCAGCCCGGCACGCCGCATGAGCAGCACCTGCTCGGGTGTCTTGTACTCGATCCGCTCGCGACCGAACATGGTCAGCCGGCGCTCGGCGCGCCGATCGCCGCGACGAGCCGCTCGGTGACCGCGTCGACGTCGCCGATCCCGTCCACCTGCGCGAGCAGTCCGCGGTCGGCGTACACGTGCGCGATGGGCGCGGTCTCCTGGGCGTAGACGTCGAGCCGGTGGCGGACGACGTCCTCGGTGTCGTCCTCACGGCCCTCGATCTCGGCACGCTTGAGCAGCCGCGCCACGACGACGTCCGGGTCGGCGGTGATCTCGATCGCGAGGTCGAGGCTCAGCCCCGCGTCCGCGAGGATCGCGTCGAGCTCCCCCACCTGGGCGACGTTGCGCGGGTACCCGTCGAGCAGGAACCCGTCAGCCGCGTCGTCCTGGGCGAGCCGGTCGCGCACCATCTCGTTGGTCACCGAGTCCGGGACCAGCGCGCCGCGCGACGTGTACTCCTGCACCGTCTTGCCGAGCGGCGTGCCGCCCTTGATGTTGGCGCGGAAGATGTCGCCGGTCGAGATGGCCGGGATGCCCAGCCGCTCGGCGATCCGCACAGCCTGGGTCCCCTTGCCCGCTCCCGGAGGACCGAGCAGGACGAGACGCGTGCTCAACGCAAGAACCCTTCGTAGTGCCGCTGCTGCAGCTGGGACTCGATCTGCTTCACGGTCTCCAGGCCGACGCCGACGACGATGAGGATCGACGCCCCGCCGAACGGGATGTTGGTGCCGACGCCCATCACGATGAACGCGATGGTCGGGATCAGCGCGACGATCGCCAGGTAGACGGACCCGGGCGCGGTGATCCGCGAGATCACGTAGTCCAGGTACTCGGCGGTCGGCCGGCCGGCACGGATGCCGGGGATGAAGCCGCCGTACTTCTTCATGTTGTCCGCGACCTCGTCCGGGTTGAACGTGATCGCCGTGTAGAAGTAGCAGAAGAAGATGATCAGGACGACGTAGATCGCCAGGTGCAGCGGCGCGCTGGGCGAGGCCAGGTAGCGCTGGATCCACTGGACCCACCCGGCGGTCGGGTCACCGAACTGCGCGAGCAGCCCGGGGACGGCGAGCAGCGACGACGCGAAGATCACCGGGATGACGCCGGCCATGTTGATCTTGATCGGGATGTAGGTGCTCGAGCCGCCGTACATGCGACGGCCGACCATGCGCTTGGCGTACTGCACCGGCACGCGTCGCTGCGACTGCTCGACGAACACCACCAGCGCGATGACCAGCACGACGATCGCCAGGACCACGATGAACTTCGAGATGCCGTTGTCGCCACCGGCGATCGACCACATGGCGCCGGGGAAGCTGGCCGCGATCGACGTGAAGATGAGCAGCGACATGCCGTTGCCGACACCGCGCTCGGTGATGAGCTCACCCAGCCACATGATCAGGCCGGTACCGGCGGTCATGGTGATCACCATGATGAGGAGCGTGACCCAGTTGTCGTCCGGGATGACGTCGACGGTGCACCCRCTGAACAGCTGACCGCTGCGCGCGACGGTGATGATCGTCGTCGACTGCAGGATCGCCAGGCCGATCGTCAGGTACCGCGTGTACTGCGTGAGCTTCGCGGTGCCGGACTGGCCCTCCTTGTGGAGCTCCTCGAAACGAGGGATGACCACCCGGAGCAGCTGGATGATGATGCTCGCGGTGATGTACGGCATGATCCCGAGCGCGAACACCGACAGCTGCAGCAGAGCACCGCCGCTGAACAGGTTCACCAGCCCGAGCAGGTCGTTGCCCTGGGACTGCTCGATACACGTCTGCACGTTCGGGTAGGAGACTCCCGGTGTCGGCAGGAACGAGCCGGCACGGAAGATCACCATGATCCCGATGGTGAAGAGCAGCTTGCGCCGCAGGTCGGGCGTCCGGAACGCCCGCACGAATGCGCTGAGCACCTGTCCTCCTGGGCCGCCGGAGCGGCATCACGTACGACCGGTCCGTTCCGGCCGTGCAGCCCGCGACGAGTCGCGAGCACCGGGGCACCCTAACTGATGCCCGCCGACATACGGAACGGGACCGGCGGGTAACTACGCACCCACCGGTCCCGTCCCTTCGATCAGTCCTGCGCGACGCTTCCGCCGGCCGCCACGATCGCGTCCTTCGCGGTCGCCGAGTAGGCGTCGACCGCGACAGAGACCTTGACCGTGAGCTCGCCGGTGCCGAGCACCTTGACGGGCTGGCCCTTGCGGACCGCGCCCTTCGCCACGAGGTCGGCGACCGTCACGTCGCCACCGTTCGGGTACAGCGCCGACAGCTTGTCCAGGTTGACCACCTGGTACTCGACGCGGAACGGGTTCTTGAAGCCGCGCAGCTTCGGGAGGCGCATGTGCAGAGGCATCTGCCCGCCCTCGAAGCGCGTCGGCACCTGGTAGCGGGCCTTGGTGCCCTTGGTGCCACGACCGGCCGTCTTGCCCTTGGACGCCTCGCCACGACCCACGCGGGTCTTGGCGGTCTTGGCGCCCGGAGCCGGACGGAGGTGGTGCACCTTGAGCGTCCCACCGTTGCCGGGCTGCGCAGCGGCCTCGGCCGCCTTCGCCGCAGCAGCGGAGACCGTCTTCTTGGGCGCAGCAGCCTTGGGCGCGGCCTTGGGGGCCTTCGCCTTCGGTGCAGCCTCGGTCGTCGCCTCGGCCTTGTCGGCCTTGGCCGGCTTGTCCGCAGCAGCGGACTTCGCCTTGGTCGCCTTCGGAGCGGACTCCGTGTCGGCGGCCTTCTTCGCGGGGGCCTTCTTGGCGGCGGCCTTCTTGGGGGCCGTCACCTCGTCGGTGCCCTTCTCGTTCTCGTCAGCCATGGTCACTCCACCTCTTCGACCGCGACAAGGTGCGTCACCGTCTTGACCATGCCGCGGATCTCAGGACGGTCCTCCTTGACGACGACGTCGCCGATCCGCTTGAGGCCGAGGGTGCGCAGGGTGTCGCGCTGGTTCTGCTTACCGCCGATGCCAGAGCGCGTCTGGGTCACCTTGAGTCGAGCCATCACGCACCTGCCTTCGAGCCCGCCGCTGCGGCCAGGCCGGCAGCCTGGGCACGGAGGAGGGCAGCCGGGACCACGTGCTCGACCGGGAGCCCGCGGCGCGCGGCCACGGCCTCGGGACGCTCGAGACCCTTGAGGGCCGCGACCGTGGCGTGCACGATGTTGATCGCGTTGGACGAGCCGAGCGACTTGCTCAGCACGTCGTGGATGCCGGCGCACTCGAGCACGGCGCGCACCGGACCACCGGCGATGACGCCGGTACCCGGGGACGCCGGACGCAGGAAGACGACACCGGCAGCGGCCTCACCCTGGATGGGGTGCGGGATCGTGCCCTGGATGCGCGGGACCTTGAAGAAGTTCTTCTTGGCCTCCTCGACGCCCTTGGCGATCGCCGCGGGCACCTCCTTGGCCTTCCCGTAGCCGACACCCACGGTGCCGTCGCCGTCGCCGACCACGACGAGCGCGGTGAAGCTGAAGCGGCGGCCACCCTTGACGACCTTGGCCACGCGGTTGATCGTCACGACGCGCTCGAGGAACGCGCTCTTCTCTGCGGCGTCGCGTCCGCGMCCGCCGCCGCCGTCACGGCCGCGGCCGCCGTCGCGGCGGTCACCGCCGCCGGTGCCGGTGCCACCCGCGGGCGCCCCGGTGTTGCTGCGC
>NZ_JBFUHU010000248.1:0-5650 GCF_056402235.1 Cellulomonas sp. P4_B5_2 | reverse complement strand
CCTCCGCGCAGCTCACCTACACGCGTGCCGGCCGCAACTCCGCGCTCGTCTTCTTCGCCGGGGTCGTGGCGATCGTGATCCTCGGCCTGTTCCCCGGGCTGCGCCCCTCGTTCGAGGTCCCCGACGTGGGCACGGTGTCGCTCGACATGACCAACACCATCGTCCTGGTGATGTTCGTCGTGGGCGTCATCATCCTGTTCGTCGGGCGGCCCGACGTGAAGACGGTGCCGGACCAGTCGGTGTTCAAGGCCGGCATGATCTCGGCGATCGCCCTCTTCGGCATCGCCTGGCTCACGGCCACGTTCATCGCCGCGCACGAGGAGTTCATCATCAGCACGGTCGGCGCCTGGGTCACCGACTGGCGGTTCCTGTTCGCGCTCGCCGTGTTCCTCGTCGCCGCGCTCACCACAAGCCAGTCGACGGCCACGCGGACCATGGTGCCGATCGGTCTCGCTGTCGGCCTGCCACCCGGTGTGGTGACCGGCATGTGGGCCGGTGCGCTCGGTGGCGTCTACACCCTCCCGGCCAACGGCACGCAGATCGCCGCCGCGAACTTCGACCTCACGGGCACGACGAAGCTGGGCACCAAGCTGATCGACCACAGCTTCTTCATCCCCATGCTCGTGCTCTCGGTCACCACGATCATCGTCGGCTCCGTCATCGGGGCCGTCTTCTTCTGACCCCGGCGGCGCGGCACCCGCGGGGTGTCGAGGAGAGAACGGAGCACGTCGTGCAGACCAAGGACCAGATCGCGGGCAAGGCGGCCGACCTGATGCCCGGCCTCCTCGAGGACCTGCACACGCTCGTCGCCATCCCGTCCGTCGCGTTCCCCGGCTACCCCGCCGAGCCGGTGCACCGCATGGGCGAGGAGACGCTCCGACTGTTCCAGGACGCCGGCTTCACCGACGCGCGCCTCATGGACGTGCCCACGGGGTACTCCCCCATCTACGGGCAGATCGACGGACCCGAGGGCTCGCCGGTCGTCGTGCTCTACGCCCACTACGACGTCCAGCCGGCCCCGGCCGACCAGGGCTGGACCAGCGACCCGTGGACGGCGACGCGCAAGGACGACGGACGGATCTACGGGCGGGGGGCCGCCGACGACATCGGGGGCCTGATCATCCACCTCGGCACCCTGGGCGTCTTCGACGGCGAGCCGCCGTGCACGGTCAAGCTGATCCTCGAGGGGATGGAGGAGACCGAGAGCAACCTCGAGGCCTTCGTCGAGGCGCACCCGGACCTGTTCGACTGCGACCTGTTCATCATCTGCGACATGGGCAACCTGCGGGTGGGTGACCCGGTCCTGACCACCGCGCTGCGCGGCGACGTCGCCTGCGTGGTCACCGTCAGGACGCTCGAGCACCCGCTGCACTCCGGGGTCTTCGGAGGGCCCGCGCCCGACGCCATGATGGCGCTCGCCCGTCTGCTGGCCACGTTGCACGACGACGCGGGAGACGTCGCCGTCGACGGGGTCACGTCGACCACCTGGGCGGGCGAGGACCTGAGCGCCGACGACCTGCGTGCCAGCGCCGACGTCCTCGACGGGGTCAGCCTCACGGGGACGGGTCCCATCAGCGCACGGCTCTGGGCGCGCCCCTCCGTGAACGCGATCGGCCTCGACATGACGAGCATCGCCGGCTCGTCGAACGTGCTCATCCCCCAGGCGAGCGCCAAGATCTCCATGCGCATCGTGCCCGGGTCGGACCCGCAGCAGGAGCTCGACGCCCTGGTGACGCACCTCGAGACGCACGTCCCCTGGGGCGCCCAGGTCGACGTCCAGCGCACGAAGGCCGCCCCCGCGTTCACGTGCGCGACCGACGGCCCCGCGTACGCAGCGGCACGCGAGGCCATGACCGAGGCCTTCGGCACGTCCGTCGGTGAGGCGGGCTGCGGCGGTTCCATCCCGCTGCTGCGCTCGCTCCAGGCGGTGGCCCCGCGCGCGGAGTTCATCCTCTGGGGCCCCGAGGACGTCGCGCTGTCCCGCATCCACGCGTCCGACGAGAGCGTCGACCCCGCCGAGATCGAGACGATGATCGTCGCGCAGGCGCTGCTCCTGCAGAACCTGGGTCGGCGCCTGTGACCCCGGCATCCTCGGCAGGGCGCTCGTCGGCGCGCGGGGTCCTGGTCGCTGCGTGCGTGTCCGTGATCCACCGTCCGCGCGACCTCACCGGCCGCGACCACCCCCACAAGGAGGCCCAGTGAACCTGACCGCGTCGTTCGGGAGCGGCGACATCCTGCTCTGGATGCTCGAGCTCTTCCTGTTCATCATCTGGTTCTGGCTGCTGATCGCGATCTTCGGCGACCTGTTCCGTGACCCGGACACCGGCGGCGGCGTCAAGGCGCTGTGGGTCGTCCTGCTCGTCATCCTCCCGTTCCTCGGGATCCTGCTGTACCTCATCGTGCGGGGGAAGGGCATGGGCGCCCGGCAGGCCGCCCAGGTGCAGGCCGCGCAGTCCGCGTTCGACGACCGCATCCGCACCGCGACCGCATCGTCGTCGCCCACCGACCAGATCGCCCAGGCCAAGGCCCTCCTCGACTCCGGCGCGATCGACCAGACCGAGTTCGCCAAGCTCAAGGCCACCGCCCTCGGATCGTGAGGGTGGACCGCACGTCCCACTCGAAGGAGCACCGCCATGTCCGATGACCAGAACACTCTCAGCGCCGCCGCACTCGTCTCGGACGGCGCCTACACCTTGTTCGTCGCCGACTTCACCGACACCGACACCGCATGGGAGGCGTACGAGGCGATCAAGGGCGCCGAGGACGGCAAGACCCTGAACGTCGAGGGCGTCCTCGTCGTCAAGCGGGACGCCGACGGCACGCTGGAGATCCTGAAGTCGACCGATCACAGCACCCGCAAGGGCCTGACGTGGGGAGTCGTCGGGGGCGTCGCGCTCGGCCTCATCTTCCCTCCGACCATTCTCGGCAGCGCGGCCGCGCTCGGCCTCGTCGGCGCCGCGGCCGGCAAGGGTGTCGCGCTGCACAACCGCAAGGAGCTGGCCGAGGACCTGCAGGACTCGATCGTGGCCGGGCACTCCGGGATCGTGGCCCTGGTCTCCGACCCCAGCGCGGTGGCGCTCCGCAAGGCGCTGGACAAGGCGGACGCCATCCTCGAGAAAGCCATCGAGAAGGCCGAGGCCGACGCGATCAAGGCAGCGGCCGACGAGGTCCAGGCCGAGGCGAAGTAGCGCCGCGGACGGGATCGGCCCCGGGGGCCCGTAGCCTCCGGGGATGAGCACCCTTGACGAGGTCGGTTCGCGCGACGGCTGGCGATGCTGGCTGTGCGACGAACCGGTCGACCCCGACGCGTCCGTCAACGCCGACCGTGGCCCGAGCATCGACGGCGGCGCGACGCCCAAGGGGAAGAAGGCGGTGCCGGGTTCCGAGCGGCTCGCGCACCGGGCCTGCAACACCCGCAAGGGAGCCGTGAAGCCCGTCGTGGCCTGGTCGCCGGCGCTGTTCGTGGTGGAGCCGGCACCGATCGTGTCGACCGTCGAGCGGCTGACCCGCAAGGGCGGCCGTGAGGTCGTGGGCCGCTGCCCGACCAAGGCGGACGGCGAGCAGGCAGCCGTATGGCTCGTGGACCGGCTCTCGCGGTTCGCACCTGGCCTTCCGGTGACCGCCACTGTCGAGCCGGGAGGAGGACAGTTCCTCCTCGTCCTGCACGCAGGTGCTCGCTGAACGGTGAGAGACCCGGTCAGCGGACAGGGATCGAGCCGCCTGGTCCGCGGCTGATGCAGCGGAAGCCGAGGTGCGACGTGGCGGTGTCGACCGCCTGCGGCATGCGGGCCGCAGGGCGGTACCGCCGGCAGTAGTTGGGCGCGCACAGGTGGGATCCGCCCTTCATCACCCGGCGCGGGATCGCCACGGACGGAGTGCTCGGGTCGATACTCGCCGCGCGGGCGCCCCCGCGCGGGTTCTCGACCGTGCAGCAGGCGTGCGACGTCTCCGCGTGCGGCTGGAACCAGTCGGCCGTCCACTCCCAGACGTTGCCGGTCATGTCCGACAGTCCGTAGCCGTTGGGCGGGTAGGAGCCGACCGGCGCGGTCCACAGGTGCCCGTCGTCGCGGGTGTTCTGTATCGGGAACTCCCCCTGCCAGGTGTTCGCCATCCACCTCCCCCCGGGCGTGAGCTCGTCGCCCCACGCGTAGGTGGCACCGTCCAGCCCGCCGCGCGCGGCGTACTCCCACTCGGCCTCGGTCGGCAGGTCCTTGCCGGCCCACTGCGCGTACGCGACGACGTCCTCCCACGCCACCTGGACGACGGGGTGGTCGGGCCGTTTCTTCACCGAGGTGCCCGGGCCCTGCGGGTGGCGCCAGTCGGCGCCGGGGATGTAGGTCCACCAGCTGTAGGGGTCGTCCAGGCTGACCGGCTGCGACGGCTGCACGAACACGCTCGAGGCCGGGACGAGCAGCTCAGGCAGCGCGCCGGGATAGTCCGCGGGGTCGGGTCTCCGCTCGGCGACGGTCACGTGGCCGGTGTGCTTCACGAACCGTGCGAAGTCACCGTTGGTGACGGTGTGCTGGTCCATCCAGAAGCCGTCGACCGTGACGCGGTGGGTCGGCGCCTCCTCCGGATAGTGGTCGTCGGAGCCCATGAGGAACGTCCCGCCCGGGATCCAGACCATCCCGGGCGACGGCGCGGTCCCCGGCGCACTGGTCTGGTCGGTCCGACGTGCGATCGTGCGAATGGTGCGACCACCGTCGGCCACGGCGCCTCCCGCGCTGTCGGATCGGGTCGATCTCCTCGGCGCTCGCGATGCGCTCCTCCATGCTGGCCACGCACGTCGGCGCCGGGCTCACCCATCCAGGTGCTCACCCGGGTGATCGGTCCGCACCTCCGTCGTCGGCCGTCCTCGGACCACGAACATCCGCGCCCGCGTGTCCGGCGAAGACTCGACTGCCACGCCGCGGGCGCCAGTAGCCTCGTGGAAGACCTGCCGGGCATCGGCCGCGCCGACTCAGGTCAGTCGTCACGCCAGGAGGCTCGATGGCCGTCAGCACGGACCAGGCTCGCGAAGGCGGGTTGGTCCGCATCTGGTCGTCCGCGGCCGACGCCCCACGGTTACGTCGTCCGACGGACGTCATCCTGCTCGTCGCCTCGGTCCTCGCCCTCGGGTTGCTCGCCCTGGCGGCGCCGGGGCCGACCGGAGCCGACGACGCGCTCGACACGGTGCTCGCTCGTCTGGAACCACTGTTCGGCTGGCTGTGGAGCATCGTCTACGCCGTCCTCACCCTCTGGGCCATGGGCGTCGTCCTGCTCGCCGCCGTGAGCCGAGGACGGCGCCGGCTGTTGCTCGACCAGGTGACCGCCGCTGCGCTGGCCTTCGGTGCTGCGCTCGGGGTCGGTGCACTCGCCGGGACGGACGCGTTCACGATCGTCCAGGGTCTGGTGTCGTCCGGCCCCCCGGTCGTCTACGTCGCCACCCGGGTCGCGATGGTCACCGCCGTCGTCGTCACCGCCTCGCCGCACCTCGCCCGACCCTGGAGGTACGCGAGCCGTGTCGTCCTCGGCCTGGGTGCCGTGGCCGCGATCGGCCTGGGTGCGACCAACCTCATCGGGGCGAGCGCCGCCATCGCGGTCGGGATCGCCGCGGCCGCCGTCGCGCACCTGGTCATGGGGTCTCCCCAGGGACGGCTGACCGACGCCC
>NZ_JBFUHU010000247.1:0-5682 GCF_056402235.1 Cellulomonas sp. P4_B5_2 | reverse complement strand
GTGCAGCGCCGCGGTGCGCGGGTCGTCGCGGGGGCCGACGACGGCGACCTCCCGGGGTCCGTCGAGGACGGCCTCCGCCACGGCCAGGCCGGAGCCCGCCGCGCGCGGGTACCGGGTGGCGAGCGACAGCGGACCCCGCAACGCGCTCGACGCGGCTTCCCGGTGCCGGGTGGATCCCGTGAGCGCGGCGTAGGTGAGCAGGGCGCCCGCCGCGCCGGACTGCCCCGAGGGCGTCGGGCCGTCGGCCGGGTCCTGCGGGCGACCGAGCCGGGCGACGACCTCGTCCGTCTCGTCCTGTGCGGTGTCGTGGAAGCCGCCGGCCGGCGCAGCGAAGTGGAGGAGCACGGTGTCCAGGAGGCCGCCGGCGACCGCGAACCAGCGGGGGTCACCGGTGACCGCCGAGAGGGCGAGCAGGCCCTCGGCGAGGTTGCCGTAGTCCTCCAGCACCCCGGGGGCGTCGCCCGGCACGCCGTCGCGCGACGCGCGCACCACCCGGGCCGAACCGTCCGCGGACCGCCGGACGTGCGTGGTGACGATCAGGTCGGCTGCTCGGACGGCAGCGTCGAGGAGCTCGGGACGCTCGAGCAGCACGGCCGACTCGGCGAGGGCCGCGACGGCCAGGCCGTTCCACCCGGTCACCACCTTGTCGTCCCGTGCAGGCCGCGGCCTGCGTCCTCGCGCCTCGCGCAGGCGCTCCCGCACGTCCACGAACCTGGCCTCGTCGCCCGGGGCGCTGCGCAGCTGGAGCACCGACGTCCCGTGCTCGAACGTGCCCGCCGCGGTCACGGCGAGCAGCCCGGCCGCCCACGCGCCGTCGTCAGGACCGAGCACCTCGTCCAGCTGGCCCGGCGTCCAGGCGTAGAACGCCCCCTCCCGACCCTCGCTGTCGGCATCGAGCGACGAGGCGAAGCCGCCCTCGGGGGTGGTCAGCTCGTCGAGCAGCCACGTCGCGGTCTCCAGGGCCACGCGGCGCATCAGCGGAGCACCCGTCACGCGCCACGCGTGCGCGTACACCCGCAGCAGGAGGGCGTT
The DNA here is from genome assembly GCF_056402235.1 of Cellulomonas sp. P4_B5_2. Taxonomy (NCBI): domain Bacteria; kingdom Bacillati; phylum Actinomycetota; class Actinomycetes; order Micrococcales; family Cellulomonadaceae; genus Cellulomonas; species Cellulomonas sp. P4_B5_2. The sequence continues at coordinate 4,650 of NZ_JBFUHU010000247.1, read as the reverse complement.
GTCGTAGAGCATCTTCTCGAAGTGCGGCACGGTCCAGGTCGGGTCCACCGCGTACCGCGCGAAGCCACCCGCGAGCTGGTCGTACATGCCCCCGCTCGCCATCGCCTCGAGCGTCCGGACCGCCATGTCGAGCGCTCCCGGATCACCGGTCCGCGCGTGATGACGCAGCAGCCACTCGAGCACCATCGACGGCGGGAACTTGGGCGCGCCACCGAAGCCTCCGCGCGCGGCGTCGAACGTCGTCGCGAGGCCGGCCAGCGCCGCCTCGACCACCTCGTCGTCGGGACCGTCCGACTCCCGGCCCGCCGTCGGCCGCTCCGCGAGCGCCGCGAGGACTGCTTCCGCGGTGGACAGCACCTCTGCCCGGCGCGCCGACCATGCCGCCGCGACGGCGGCGAGCACCTCCGAGAACGACGCCATCTGCTGGACGCGCCGCGGTGGGAAGTAGGTCCCGCAGAAGAACGGCTCTCCCGACGGCGTCGTGAACACGGTCATCGGCCAGCCGCCCGAGCCTGTCATCGCCTGCGTGGCCGCCATGTAGACGGCGTCGACGTCGGGCCGCTCCTCGCGGTCCACCTTGACGCAGACGAAGTGCTCGTTCAGGAAGGCCGCGACCCCCGGGTCCTCGAACGACTCGTGGGCCATGACGTGGCACCAGTGGCACGCGGCGTAACCGACGGAGACRAGCACCGGGACGTCCCGCGCGACCGCCTCCTCGAACGCCGCGTCACCCCACTCGTGCCAGTCCACCGGGTTGTCGGCGTGCTGCAGGAGGTACGGGCTCGTCGCGTTCACCAGACGGTTGGGCACGCCACCCAGGTTCCGTCACCGCGCGCGGCGGCGCGACCCCGGCTCGCCTGCCACAGCGCGCGGCGCGAGACTCGGGAGGTGGCGGTGGAGCGGAGCGAGCGACGGAGCTGGGTGCGGGCCGCACTCGCGCTCTGGCGCTCGCAGAGCGTCCGCGCACTGCGCTGGCGCCGCCACCGATGACGACCTCGTGCGCTGCCGCGCGCCCACCCGCAGCGCGTTGAGCGTCACCATCTGGTGCGCCACGTCGCCCCAGTCGACGGCCTCCACCCCGCTCCCCGTGGCCCCCGGCGGCCGCCACCATCGCCTGGCCGCCCGCCAGCGACCGTCCGGCCGACGTCGGTCGACCAGGAGCTGCCGGGCGCGGCCGGTGCGCGGGTCGCCGCCGACGCCGGCGCGTTCGAGGACGAGCAGCGCCTGGAGCAGGTCGTAGTGCCAGAACGGCGGGTAGTGCGGGAGCGCGAACGACTCGTGGACCGACTCGCCCGTGCTCCTCGAGAACAGGACCTCGCGCGAGAGGAGCAGCTCGGCGGCCGACGCGACGGCCGAGAGGCACGACGGGTCGCCCGTGGCCGTGGCGTACTCCGCGAGCCCCCACAGGGCGGGCAGGGTCTCGTGGAACGACGAGTGCGACGCCGTCGGCCGCCGGTCGCAGTTCCATCCGCCGTCCGGCCACTGCCACGACAGCAGGTGCTCGGCCAACGTGACGGCGCGCTCGTCGCGCGACAGCCCGAGACGGCACGCGATCGCCAACGCGTTGCCCTCCTGCGAGGCGCACCGCCGCGCTCGCCCGTCGATGACAGGCACCGCGGCCAGCCGCTCCGGCCGCGACCAGTAGCCGAGCAACGCGTCGGCGGCACGCGTGACCGCTGGGTCCTCGTCGCGGACCCCGAGCTCCACGAGGGAGACGAGTCGCCAGTGGGCGCCGGTCCACTTGACGTACGGGGCCCGCACGGAGTCGCCGAGCCCGGTCAGGAGGCCCTGGACGACGCGGCTCGAGGGCACGGCACCGACGGGCTCGCCGAGCAGGTCGCGGCGAGCCAGCCGGGCCACCGTCGGGTCGGCCCGCTCGACGAGCCAGGTGACAGCAGGATCTCGACTGATCTCCAGCAACCTGGCGACCATCGTGAGCCCTTTCTCCCGGGTGTCCTCTCCCCGACCGAAGCACATGCTCCCGCGCCGCAGGTAGGGCCCACCGGCCCTGTCCTCAGCGCCGGCCGAGGAGCACAAGGCGAGTACGACGTCCACAACCCCCGGCACGAACGGGACACCGCCGCCCTGATGGCCCGTCTCGTCTGAGCGGGACCTAGTCCGCGTCGGCCGGACGACCCGCCCCCAGCCACGTCCCCAGACCGCGGAGCCCCACGGCGTACCGGCCGAGGTCCGTGACGTCGGCGTGGTCCGTGATCACCGTGAGCAGCTGGGCCACGGCGGCGTCGGTGCTGCCCGCCTCGGCGAGCGAGAGAGCGAGGAACACCCGGACGGCGTCGGACTGCGGGAACTGCGCACGGGCCCGCTCCAGCACCGCGACCGACTCCTCGAGCCGGCCGAGCCACCGCAGCGTGCTGCCGTACTGGCACAGGCACCGGCGCAGCTCGTCCCCGTCGAGACCGAGGTCGAGGGCGTGCTCGTACCGGACGGCGGCGTCGGCCTCCCGACCCGCGGTGTCGTACGCGCCGGCCACCTCGAGGACGAGGACGGGGTGGTCGGGGTGCTCGCCCAGGAGTCGTTCGAAGTAGGCGATCGTCGGGCCCATGTCGTCGCGGTCGCGCCGGGCGTACCCCGTCGCGATGGCGTCCTTGAGGTCATCCGTGAGCTCCACGCGGCGATCCTGCCACGGGCTCAGCGCGCGACGTCTCGTTCCTGGAGAGCCGGCGACCCGGCCCGTCGAGCCCGGTAGGCGGCGACGTGGGCCCGGTTGGCGCAGCCGTTCACGTCGCAAAACCGGCGCGAGCGGTTGCGGGAGAGGTCGACGAGCAGCGCGTCGCAGTCGTCCGCCTCGCAGCGCTGCAGCCGGTCCCATTCGTCGGAGCGCACCACGTCGGCCATCGCCATCGCGGTCTCGACGAGCACGACCGTGCCCAACGGAGCGTCCGGTGCGGTGCCGTGCAGGTGCCAGTCGACGTCGCCGTGCCGGACGAGGAACGGGACGGCTCCCCCGCGAGCGAGGAGCTCGTTGAGCACGGCGGCTGCGGTGTCCCGGTCGACGTCCCAGAGCGCGGCGATCTGGTCGCGCGCGTCGCGCACCGCGGCGAGCTCGTCGGCGTCCCCGTCGTGCCGRACCGTGTAGCCCCATCGCGTGTAGAACTCGTCGACGTCCGCGATCGTCGCCATGGCGTCGTGCCCGTCCCGGCGACGAGCGGTGTTCACCAGCTCGACGGCCGCGGCGATGCTCATCTCGGTGTCAGGTGCGAAAACCACTTTGACTCCTGTCGGCGCGATGGACTAGCGTCACGAGCGTAACGCCATTTCACCCATGACATCCCTGGCAGGGGCTCCCCTATGTCCACGACCGCCGCGCCGAGTCGCACCGCCGGCATCGTCGCCGGCCTCGTCGGCGCCGTCGCCTTCGCGACCAGCGGTCCCGTGGTCAAGCCGCTGCTGGTGGCCGGCTGGTCCCCGGGGTCGGCGATCCTCGTGCGGCTGTCGGTCGCAGCGCTGCTGCTGGCCGGTCCGGCAGCCTGGGCCCTGCGTGGTCGCTGGCACGTGCTCCGCGACGAGTGGCCCACCGTCCTCGGTTTCGGGGTGCTGGGCGTCGCCACCGCCTCGACCATGTACTTCCTCGCGGTCGACCGGCTGCCCGTGGCCGTCGCCCTGCTGATCGAGTACACCGGCCCGCTCCTGCTGGTCGCCTGGAGGTGGGCGCGCGAACGACGGGCACCCAGCGGCGCGACGCTCGCCGGGGCAGCACTGGCCACCGGCGGCCTCGTCCTGGTCCTCGACCTCACGGGCACGCTCGAGCTCGACCCGGTCGGGCTGGTGTTCGCACTGCTCTCCGCGGTGGGCAACGCCTCCTACTTCGCGCTCACGGGCCGCCGCACGGAGCTGCCGGCGATCAGCCTGGCGGGCGCCGGGATGGTTGTCGGAGCACTCACGGTCGCTCTCGTCGCAGCCGTGGGAGTCCTCCCGCTGGCCGCCCCGGACGTCCGCGTCGACCTGCTCGGTGCGCAGGTGCACTGGATCGTCCCGCTGCTCGTCGTCGCCGCGGTGCCGACCGCCTTCGCCTACGGCGTCAGCGCGTTGTCGGTGCGGCTGCTCGGCGAGCGCCTCGCGTCCTTCCTCGCCCTGTCGGAGGTGCTCGTCGCCGTCCTGCTCGCCTGGGTGCTGGTCGCCGAGGTGCCCGTGCCGCTGCAGCTCGCCGGGATGGTGCTCGTCGTCGCCGGGATCGCCCTGGTCCGCCGCGGCACCGACGCGCCGGAGCCCGTCGTCGTGCAGCCCGAAACCCGGATCGTCGTCGAGACCCGCGCCTGACCCGAGCGCGACGTCCAGCATCCGAGAGTTCGCCGTCGAACCCTTGACCGGCCCCGCGGCTGCATGCTGCTCTGTGCCCGGCCACGACCCGACCGAGAGGAGCACCCGATGACCGCCACCCGCGTCACCGCGCTCCCGTCGCGCCGTGGATCCCTCCTCTCGCTGCGCTCCTGTACGGCCTGCTGTCAGCACTGACGCACCCACCCGGCTCACGCCGGACGCAGGCCCCGCCGACCCACGCCCTCCGGGAAGCCGTGGAGATCGGCCCGCAGACGCACCCCGAGAGGCACCTCCGTGAGCATCGACCTGTCCCCGCGCCCCACCCTCGCCTCGCCCGCCCGGCTGAACGTCGACGAGCTCAGCGCGCTGACC
>NZ_JBFUHU010000246.1:0-5700 GCF_056402235.1 Cellulomonas sp. P4_B5_2 | reverse complement strand
GGCTTCGAGATCACGAAGCCGGGTGGCGGCCAGACGGAGCTCAAGCCCGGCCGGTACATCGTCACGCTGGCCGACGACGCGGCCGCCACCTACGACGGCGGCGTGAGCGGCTTCGCTGCCACCGCGCCCGAGGAGGGCGACCAGCTCAACGCCCGCAAGGCGCCGGTGAAGAGCTACCGCCAGCACCTCACGGAGAAGCAGGAGGCGGTGGCCGAGGCGGCCGGCGTCACCATCGATGCGTCCTACACGCTGGCTCTCAACGGGTTCTCGGCGGACCTGACCGCCGGCCAGGCGGCTGAGCTCCTGGCCGACCACGACGTGGTCTCCGTGGTGCCGGACGAGCTCCGGCACGTCACCGCGGAGCCGTCGACGTCGTTCCTCGGGCTCGAGGGACCGGGCGGCGTGTGGGAGGCCGTCGGCGGGGCCGACCAGGCCGGTGCGGGCGTCGTCGTCGGCGTGCTGGACACCGGCATCGCGCCGGAGAACCCCGCATTCGCGGGAGACCCGCTCGGCACCACCGCAGGCGCCGAGCCCTACCTCGACGGCACCGCCATCGCCTTCCAGAAGGGTGACGGCAGCGTCTTCCGGGGCGTGTGCCAGACGGGCGAGCAGTTCACCGCCGCCGACTGCTCCACCAAGGTGGTCGGCGCGCGCTACTACGTCGAGGGCTTCGGCGTGGACAACCTCGGCGACGCGACCGTGGGCGAGTACATCTCCCCGCGGGACGGCGACGGGCACGGGTCGCACACCGCGAGCACCGCGGCGGGCAACGTGGCGACCCCGACCTCCATCGGCGGGATCGACTTCGGCACCTTCACCGGTGTGGCCCCGGCGGCACGCATCGCCGCGTACAAGGTCTGCTGGACCGGCCCGGACCCGGCCGTGACCACGGACGACGGCTGCACCACGACCGACATCCTGTCCGCCATCGACCAGGCGGTCGCCGACGGCGTCGACGTCATCAACTTCTCGATCGGTGGCGGCGCGGCCACGAGCGTCGCCGCGCCCGAGGACCAGGCGTTCCTCGGTGCGGCAGCGGCCGGCATCTTCGTCGCGGTCTCCGCGGGCAACGACGGCCCGGGTGCCTCGACGACGGACCACGCGTCCCCCTGGTACACCTCCGTGGCCGCCTCGACGATCCCCAGCTATGAGGCCACGGTCACGTTCGGCGACGGCCAGGCCTTCGCCGGTGCGTCGATCACGGTCGACATGGACCCGGCCGCCGAGCCGCTCACCGGTGCGCTGGTGAACTCGACAGCCGTGGCCCTCGCAGGCGGCACCGATGCGCGACTCTGCGCACCCGGTTCGCTCGATCCGGCGCTCGTCCAGCCGGGCACGATCATCGTCTGCGACCGCGGGGTCTACGACCGCGTCGCCAAGTCCGCCGAGGTCGCACGCGTCGGCGGCATCGGCATGGTGCTGGTCAACGTGACGCCGGGCTCGATCGACACGGACTTCCACTCGGTCCCGACCGTGCACCTCAGCCACGTCTACCACAGCGCAGTCGTCGCCTACGCGGCCACCCCGGGCGCCACGGCCACCTTCATCACGGGCAACGCGCTGGGCACCACCCCGCCCACCCCGCAGGTGGCCGGCTTCTCCTCGCGCGGCCCGGTGCTCGCCGGCGGCAGCGACATCATCAAGCCCGACATCGCGGCACCCGGCGTCTCGATCCTGGCGGCCGGAGCCAACGCCGAGGGCGGGGACCCGACGTTCCAGTTCCTCAGCGGCACCTCGATGGCGTCGCCGCACATCGCCGGCCTCGCGGCCCTGTACCTCGGCGAGCGTCCCAACGCGACGCCCGGTGAGATCAAGTCCGCGATGATGACGACCGCGTACGACACCGTCGACACGGCGGGCAACCCCGCGACCGACCCGTTCGCCCAGGGCGCCGGCCACGTCGACCCGACGAAGTTCTTCGAGCCGGGCCTGCTCTACCTCAACGGCCTGTCGGACTGGTACGCGTACCTGGCCGGCGTCGGCTACAACGTCCCGGTCACCCCGATCGACCCGAGCGACCTCAACATCGCCTCGATCGGCATCGGCAGCCTCACGGCACCGGAGACCATCACCCGCACGGTCACCTCGACGCAGGCCGGCACCTTCACCTCCTCGGTGCAGGGTCTCTCGGGCATCGGCGTGGTCGTCGAGCCCGCGACGCTGGAGTTCGGCGCCGCAGGCGAGACGAAGACGTTCTCGGTGACGTTCAGCCGGACGGACGCGGCTCTCGACGAGTTCGCGACCGGCTCGCTCACCTGGACGTCGGGTGCCACGACCGTGCGCAGCCCGATCGCCGTGCAGCCCGTCACGATCGTCGCCCCGGCGTCGGTCGAGGGTGAGGGCGTGACCGGATCGGTCGCCGTCGAGGTGACCCCCGGTGGCGACGGTGACATCCCGCTGGCGACCACCGGCCTGTCCGCCGGTGAGCTGCTCGCCGACCCGACGGGTACCGAGACCGAGCACAGCGGGTCCGGCACGACGGGCGACACCGCGCAGTACCTCGTCGACGTCCCCGAGGGTGCGCAGTACGCGAGGTTCGACCTCGACGCGCTCGACGACACCGCCGACCTCGACCTGATCGTCTACCTGCTCGACGCTGCCGGGAACCCGGTCGCGGGCTGGCAGTCGGCGACCGGCTCGGCCGACGAGCGGGTCAACCTGCTCGCCCCCGACGCCGGGACCTACGCGGTCCTCGTCGACGTCTACAGCGCGCCGAACGGCGTCACCTGGGACGCCACGGTCACCTCGGTGGTCGAGGGTGGGGCGCCGCTGGCGCTCGACCCGGCGGTCCTGTCCGGCGTGCAGGGCATCCCGGTGACGTACACCGCGTCCTGGGCCGACCTCACGCCGCGGACGACCTACCTGGGTCTCGTCAGCTACGGCGACACCGGCGAGTTCACGGTCGTGCAGGTGGCCACCGGCGAGCCGGCGACACCGACGACCACGACGCTCGCGGTCACCGGCGGGAAGAAGGTCGGCCAGGAGCTCACGCTCACGGCCACCGTCGTCCCGGCCGAGGCCACCGGCACCGTGACGTTCCTCGACGGGCAGACCCCGATCGGTTCGTCGGCCGTCACGGCCGGCAAGGCGACCGTGAAGGTGAAGCTCGGCGCCGGGTCGCACTCGCTTACTGCGAGCTTCGCACCCACCGCCGGCAGCGGGTTCGCCGCGTCGACGTCGGCGGCCGTCCCGGTGGAGATCGCCAAGTCGTCCTCCACCACCACGTTCACACTGGCCAAGTCGTCGGCCCAGTACGGGCAGACGACGAAGGCGACGATCGTGGTCACGGGCGCGACCGCTCCGCCGACCGGCACCGTCGAGATCAAGGACGGCGGGGTCACCATCGCGACCGGCACGCTCACCGTGACCGGCCTGCGGGGGGTCGCCGAGCTGGTGGTCCCCGGCACGCTCTCGGCCGGCAACCACCGCCTGGTGGCTGTCTACTCCGGCAACGCGGACGTGTCCGGGTCGCAGGCGGAGAAGCGGTTCACGGTGACCAAGGCGCCCGCCAAGGCGTCGCTCACGGCGACGTCGTGGACCGTCTCCAAGGGCGCAAAGCCCGTGCTGACCATCACGGTGTCCGGCGCGAAGGGCGCACCCGCGCCCACCGGCTCGGTCACCGTCCTGCTCGGCCTGCACCGGGTGGCCACCGTGCCCGTGACCAACGGGGTCGCCACGGTGACCCTGCCGGCCGTGCAGCGCTCCACCCTGGTCATCGCGACCTACAGCGGGGACGGCGGCTACTGGCCGACGGCCACCTCGCACGCGCTGACCGTCAGGCGCTGAGCCTGACGGCTCGGTGACGAGGGCCGCGTCGACCTCCGGGTCGGCGCGGCCTTCGCGTGTCCGGGGGTCAGTTGCCCGTGCGTACTGAGACGCCGACCGGGCGATCCCGGGGTGTCCGGGTCAAGCGACGGGCCCGCGCGGTCGATACTCGGCACATGGGACTGTTCCGACGCGCAGAGATGCCGACCGACGGGTCGACGGTGCCGCACCCGCACACACCCGGGGACGACACCCGCTCCGTCCAGGTGGAGCCGCTCAACCCCGCCGAGCTGGTGTGGGCCGCGCAGCACCGCGAGATCATCACCGGCCTGTGCTCCGGGACGGTCGACACCCAGACCCTCGGCGACCTGTTCGACCGCGTCCAGGCGATCTGGTTGCAGTCCGACGAGCGCGACCGCACGGACCCGGAGCCGCTGGTGCACGCGTTCGGCGTCACCCTGGGCGACCTCGTCGCGCAGCGGGTGCCGGGCCTCGTGTGGGGTTCCGCGCGCGGTGACGGCTCCCCCGAGCTGGTCCTCACGCACGCGGAGCACGACCTCGTGGTGTTCCCCGTGGCTGCCGTGGGGCAGTCCTGGGGCAGCGCTCCGGTCGGCTGGGTGGCGGAGTACGTGACCGAGGCGTCCGAGGGCGCCCTCGCGATCCTGGCCCGGGACCGCCAGCCCCACTGACCGTCCTCAGAACAGGACGTCGGGCTCCAGGGCCGCGGTCGGGACCGACGGTTCCGGACCGGCGTCGCGCACGCCGCGCGCCGCGATGCCCGCGAGCTCGTCGGCCCGCTCGTTGAACTCGTCCCCGCGGTGACCGCGGACCCACACGAAGCTGACCGCGCCGGGCCGCTGCGCGATCTCGGAGTCGATGGACTGGATCAGGGCGAGGTTCTGCACCGGTCCGCCGGCGGCCGTGCGCCAGCCCTTGCGCTTCCAGCTGTGCACCCACTCCGACGAGCACTTGATCGCGTACTGCGAGTCGGCCTGGATCACCAGGGGCTCGTCACCGGGGTGCGACCGGATGGCCTCGAGGACCGCCATGAGCTCGGCGACCTGGTTGGTGCCCGACGGGTGACCGCCGCTGGCGGAGCTGCCGTCGTGGTTCGCCCACGCCCAGCCGATCGCCCCGCCGGGGTTGCGCAGGCAGGAGCCGTCCGTGCTGACCGTGATCACGGGGGGTGATTCTGCCCTGCCGGCGGAGGGTCGCTGCACCCGAACGGGGGCATTCGTGGACACAAGTGCTCATGTGTCCCGGCGATCTGGCCGATACCCACGCATGACGACGTTCGACGACACGGACTTCTTCACCGACGCGTTCACCGGGTTCGRTGCCGACGAGGCGCCACGGCGTCGCTCCAGCATGCTCACCGCGCTCGTCCTGGTCGCCGCCGCGGCGCTCGTCGCGGGCGGCATGATCTGGGTCCGGCTCGCCCAGATCCCGGCCGACGTGGACCCTGTGGACCCGGCGACCACGCTCGCCGTGTTCGAGCGACCCCAGCGTTCTGCGGACGTCGTCGGCGCCGATGATCTCTCCGGCAGCCAGATCGACCCCGACAGCACCCGGCTGCTCGCCACGACATCCGACACCCGCTACTACGCGGGCGTCTCGCAGAGCCAGCTGCTCTGCGTGCTGACCCTCACCGAGGGCGAGCTGCCGAGCACCGGGTGCACGTCGACCGACGGCGGCGTCGTGCACTTCGGCATCGGCGACGAGCTCATGCTCGTGAACGCAGGAGAGCCCGCCCCGGCCGGCTGGCACGAGGCGGGCCCCCAGGTGTTCCTGAAGGACTGACGCCGCTCACTCCTGCGGCAGGCGCAGCCGCGCACCGAGCGCCGCGGCGCCGATGACCGCACCCGCGCAGGCGAGCACGATGTCCTTCAGCACGTACTGACCGGCGAGCACGATGTCCTTCAGCACGTACTGACC
>NZ_JBFUHU010000245.1:0-5727 GCF_056402235.1 Cellulomonas sp. P4_B5_2 | reverse complement strand
CCACTCGCCGGGTCGTGAGCGCATGATCGGGAGGACACGAGCGGGCGGGGAGGCTGGGCGATGTCTGCCGAGGGGTTCCTCCGGTCCGACCGGGCACCTGCACCGCGCACGCTGCTGGACGTCCTGGAGGGCACCGTCGCCGTGCACGGGGACGCGCAGGCCATCGACGACGGCAGCACGGTCCTGACCTACCGGGAGCTGGCCGAGGCCGTCCGCGCGTCCGCGGCCGGGCTCGCGGGCGTGGGCATCGGGCCCGGCGACCGCGTCGGTGTGCGCATCCCGTCGGGCACGGCGGAGCTCTACACGGCGATCCTCGCGGTGCTGGCGGCGGGGGCGGCCTACGTGCCGGTCGACGTCGACGACCCCGACGAGCGCGCCAGGACCGTCTTCCGGGAGGCCGGGGTCGCACGTGTGCTCACGGAGGGGGACCTGGCGACCCTGCGGACGCGCGCGGAGACACGTCACCCGGGGCTCGACGACGACGCGTGGATCATCTTCACCTCGGGCTCCACCGGCGCACCGAAGGGGGTCGCGGTCACGCACCGGTCGGCAGCCGCCTTCGTGGACGCCGAGGCGCGGCTGTTCCTCCAGGCGGCACCCCTCGGCCCCGGCGACCGCGTGCTGGCAGGGCTGTCGGTGGCGTTCGACGCGAGCTGCGAGGAGATGTGGCTCGCGTGGGCGCACGGCGCCTGCCTCGTCCCGGCGCCGCGGGCCCTGGTGCGCACCGGCATGGACCTCGGTCCGTGGCTGGTGGCGCAGGGCATCACCGTCATCTCGACCGTGCCGACGCTCGCGGGGCTCTGGCGGTCCGAGGAGCTGGCCGGCGTGCGGCTGCTCATCTTCGGCGGAGAGGCCTGCCCGCCCGAGCTCGTCGCGCGGCTGGTGGGGGAGGGCCGCGAGGTCTGGAACACCTACGGACCGACCGAGGCGACCGTCGTCGCGTGCGCGGCGCTGCTGACCGGTGACGGGCCGGTGCGCATCGGCCATGCCCTCGACGGGTGGGACCTCGCCGTCGTCGCGCCCGACGGGACGCAGGTCGACGAGGGCGCGCTGGGCGAGCTGATCATCGGTGGCGTCGGGCTCGCGCGGTACCTCGACCCGGTCAAGGACGCAGAGAAGTACGCCCCGGCCGAGCCGCTGGGCTGGGCGCGGGCGTACCGCAGCGGGGACCTGGTGCGGTACGAGGCCGAGGGGCTGCTGTTCGTCGGGCGCGCGGACGACCAGGTGAAGGTCGGTGGCCGACGGATCGAGCTGGGCGAGGTCGACTCCGCGCTGCTCGGGCTGCCCGGCGTGGCCGGTGCTGCTGCCGCGGTCCGGCGGACCCCGGCGGGCACCTCGGTGCTCGTCGGCTACCTGGTTCCCGAGCCCGGCGTCACGCTGGACCTGGCCGACGCCCGGCACCGGCTGATCGGCTCGCTGCCGGCGGCGCTCGTGCCGCTGCTCGCGCCCGTGGAGTCGATCCCGACGCGCGGCTCCGGGAAGGTCGACCGCGACGCGCTGCCGTGGCCGCTGGAACGGGCGGGCACCCACTCGTCAGTGTCGGCACCGCCCGTCGGCCTCAGCGCGACAGGGGAGTGGGTGGCGGAGCGCTGGACGGCGGCGCTCGGCGTCCCGGTCGCAGGCCCGCGCGACGACTTCTTCGCCGCCGGCGGGGGAAGCCTCGTGGCCGCCCAGCTGGTCAGCGCCCTGCGCGAGCGCTTCCCGACGGTCACCGTCGCCGACGTGTACGAGTACCCGCGGATCGGGGACCTGGCCCGCCGGCTCGACGAGTTCGAGCCCGCCGCCGCCGCGGAGACGCGCGTGGTGGCGCCGACCCCGCTGCGGGCGCAGGTGCTGCAGACGGTGCTCGGCCTGCCGCTCGCCGCGCTCGTTGGGCTGCGGTGGCTCACCTGGCTGCTGGTCGCGGACGCGGTGCTCGTCGCGGCCACCGGAGCAGCGTGGGTGCCGGTCGTCCCCGGCGTGTGGTGGTGGGTGGCGCTCGGGTGGTTGGTGCTCCTGAGCCCGCTCGGCCGGATGGGGACCACCGTGCTCGTCGCCCGCACGCTGCTGCGCGGGCTGCGTCCGGGCCGCTACCCCCGGGGTGGTTCGGTGCACCTGCGCCTCTGGTTCACCGAGTCCTGGGCGGCAGCGGCCGGCGCAGAGAACCTCTCGTGCGCACCCTGGACCGYGACGTACGCGCGGGCGCTCGGGGCGACCGTCGGCAAGAACGTCGACCTGCACGCGCCGCCTCCGGTCACCGGGCTGCTCACGCTCGGCAACGGGTGCTCGGTCGAGCCGGAGGTGGACCTGCGCGGGCACTGGCTCGACGGCGACGTGCTCCGGGTCGGGCGCGTCCGGATCGACAAGCGCGCGACGGTCGGCACCCGCAGCACGCTCGCCCCCGGCACCCGCGTCGGCGCCTGGTCCGAGGTCGCCCCGGGCTCCGCGGTCCTCGACTCCGTCCCGCCCGGCGAGCTGTGGGTCGGGTCCCCGGCGGTGTTCGACGGGCCGGCCCGGCGGCACTGGCCGCGCGACCGCGCGCCACGGGCGCGCCGCTGGGTGGCGATCTACGGGGCGACCGCTGCCGCGCTCGCGGCCCTGCCGGTCGTCGCCGTCCTGTGCGGGCTGCTGGTCGTCGGCGTGGCGCTGCGCGGGGCCACCACGCCGGCGGAGGCGGCGGTCGACGCGCTGCGGGCGGTGCCGCTGGCCGCGGTCACGGTCGTCGTGGTGCTCGCGCTCGTCACGCTCGCCGCCGTGCGGCTGCTCGGGCTCGGGTTCCGCGAGGGGTACCACGCGGTGCACAGCCGCGCGGGCTGGCAGGTCTGGGCGACGCTGCGGTTGATGGACGACGCCCGCACGACGCTGTTCCCGCTCTACTCCAGCCTCGCGACCCCGGTCTGGTTGCGGCTGCTCGGGGCCGACATCGGCAAGGACGTGGAGGCGTCGACCGCCCTCATGCTCCCCACGCTCACGACCGTGGGCGAGGGCGCGTTCCTCGCCGACGACACCCTGATCGGGTCGTACGAGCTGGGGCACGGCTGGCTGCGGGTCGAGCGGAGCAAGGTGGGCAAGCGCGCGTTCCTGGGCAACTCGGGGATGATCGCGCCGGGCCGCACGGTGCCCAAGCGCGGTCTGGTCGCGGTGCTCTCGGCGACGCCGGAGGACGCCCGCGCGGGCACCAGCTGGCTCGGCTCGCCGCCGGTGAGGCTGCGACGGACCGCCGGCGAAGGCGACGACGCCCGGACGTTCGCTCCGCCGACGCGCCTGCGGGTGGCCCGTGCGCTGGTCGAGCTCTGCCGGATCGTGCCCGTGATCTGCACCGTCGGGCTGGGGGTGCTCGTCCTGCTGGTGCTCCAGGCGGTGCTCGACGCCCGCGGGCTCGGGGCGGCCGCGGCGATCTCCCCGCTGGTCGTGCTGGCGGCCGCCCTGGTCGCGTGCGCGCTGGCGACGGTGACGAAGTGGCTGCTCGTCGGCCGGCTGCGACCGGGCGACCACCCGCTGTGGAGCTCGTTCGTGTGGCGCAACGAGCTGGCGGACACGTTCCTCGAGGTGGTCGCGGTGCCGTGGCTCGGACCGGCCACCATCGGCTCACCGGCGCTCACCATCTGGCTGCGGACGCTCGGCGCCCGGATCGGCCGCGGGGTCTGGTGCGAGACGTACTGGCTGCCCGAGGCGGACCTGGTCACCCTCGGCGACGCGGCCACGGTGAACCGCGGGTGCGTGCTGCAGACACATCTGTTCCATGATCGGGTGATGAGCATGGACACGGTGGAGCTGGGGCGCGGCGCGAGCCTCGGCCCGCACGGGGTGGTGCTGCCCGCGGCGAGCCTCGACGACGGAGCGCGGGTGGGCCCGGCGTCCCTCGTGCTGCGCGGCGACACCATCCCCGCGGGGTCGCGCTGGACCGGGAACCCGGTGGCCCCGGCGTGACGCAGCCGCCCGAGGACCCCTACCTGCCCGGCAGGCCCGACGGGGGTCTGAGCGTGGACCGGTACGAGCTCGACCTCGACTACCGCGTGGCCACCAACCGGCTCGACGCCCGCGCGGTGCTGCACGCCCGCGCGACCCGACCGCTGGACCGCGTCTCGGTGTCCCTGCACGGGCTGCGCGTCACCCAGGTCCTGGTGGGCGGGAAGCGCCCGGAGCGGTGGACCCACAGGGAGGGGCGGATCGCGATCCGGCTGGGTCGGGCGGTCGACGCGGGCACGAGCCTGCCGATCGAGGTGCGCTACAGCGGGCAGCCCGGTCCCGTACGCGGGCCTTGGGGCGAGGTCGGCTGGGAGGAGCTCGAGGACGGTCTCATCGTCGCGGGCCAGCCCGACGGCGCACCCACGTGGTTCCCGTGCCACGACAGCCCGGCGGACAAGGCGAGCTTCACGGTCACGGTCACGGCGGAGGCCGGCTACGAGGTGCTCGCCAACGGCTCCCTGGTCTCCCGCACCCCGCGCGCCGGGCGCACGCGGTGGGTGTACGAGCAGCCGGAGCCCATGGCGCCCTACCTCGCCACGCTCCAGGTCGGGCGCTACGAGCGGGTCCCGACGAGCCTGTCCTCGCAGGTGCTCGTCCCGCCGCGGCTGCGCGCCGCAGCGCTGCACGACCTCGACCGGCAGCCCGCGATGATGGCGCTCTTCGAGCACAGGTTCGGCCCCTACCCGTTCGCGGGGTACACGGTCGTGGTCACCGACGACGTCCTGGAGATCCCGCTCGAGGCGCAGGGGCTCGCCGTGTTCGGGGCGAACCACATGGACGGACGGCGCGGGTCGGAGCGGCTGGTGGCGCACGAGCTCGCGCACCAGTGGTTCGGGAACAGCCTGACCGTCGGGCGGTGGCGGGACATCTGGCTGCACGAGGGCTTCGCCTGCTACGCCGAGTGGCTGTGGTCACAGGAGTCGGGGGGCTGGACGGCCGACCGGCATGCCCGGTCCGCGCGCGCCCGTCTGGCGGCGCTCCCGCAGGACCTGGTCATCGGCGACCCGGGACCCGGCGGCATGTTCGACGACCGGCTCTACAAGCGCGGCGCGCTCACCCTGCACGCCCTGCGGCTCGCGGTCGGGGACGACGCGTTCTTCGCGATCCTGCGGACCTGGACCGCGCGCCACCGGCACGGGACGGTGAGCACCGAGCTGTTCGTCGCGTGCGCGTCGGAGGTGTCCGGGACCTCGGTGGCACTGCTCGTGGAGGCCTGGGTCTACCGGCCGGCCCTGCCCGAGCTCAGCCCCGACCGGCCAGCCGCACCTGCGTCACCCGCACGCTGACCAGGCCGGCTGCGCGTACGGCGAGAGCACCGATCGCCCCGACCGCCGGGTCGAGGTCCTGGAGGTGCCACGGCCCGACCGGTCCTCGCTCGATGCGCGGCGGCTCGTCTCCGGGGCCGAGCACGAGGCTGCGCGGATCGACGTCGAGCCCGCACCCGACGGCCTTGAGCACGGCTTCCTTGCGCACCCAGGTGCGCAGCTGCGCCTCGCCGTCGACCGCGCGGGCCTCGTCGGCGCCGAGCACGACGTCGTCGAACCCGTCGAAGACGCGGCCGGTCGGGCGTTCGACGTCGATGCCGACCTCGTCCGCGCGCGTCGTCGCGACGACGACGGTCCCCGCGGTCCGGGAGAGGCTCAGATGAGGGGGCGCGGTCCAGCGCGCGTCGTCGGGCACGCTGCGCCACGACGCGCTCGGTCGACCGTGCGCGCGGCTCCCGCAGCGGGGGCAGCGGCGGTGCAGCTCGACGCGGGGGCAGCGGCGGTGCAGCTCGAC
>NZ_JBFUHU010000244.1:0-10130 GCF_056402235.1 Cellulomonas sp. P4_B5_2 | reverse complement strand
GTGGATGACCATCGCGGACCGCGCCCCCGAGCTGGGCATCCGGCTCGACGGCACGCTCCTGTCCGGCGCGGTCGGCGGCACGCTCGAGCAGCTGCGGCACCGCATCGACCTCGCCGCGGTCAACACGCGAGTCAAGGCGCTCGCGGCCGCGCAGTCCGCCGACATCCGCGCCCGCCTCGAGCGCGAGGGCGTGAAGATCGTGATCGGGCACGGCCACCTCGAGGGCCCGTCGAAGGTCGTCGTGACCACCCCGCAGGGCGACGACGACCTCACGCTCGACGCCGACGTCGTGCTCGTCTCCACGGGGGCCACGCCGCGCACCCTCGACGAGGCCCGTCCGGACGGCGAGCGCATCCTCACGTGGACCCAGCTGTACGACCTGAACGCGCTGCCGAAGCGTCTGATCGTCGTCGGGTCGGGCGTGRCGGGTGCCGAGTTCGCCGGTGCGTACACCTCGCTGGGCGCCGACGTGGTGCTCGTGTCCAGCCGCGACCGCGTGCTGCCCGGTGAGGACGCCGACGCCGCCCAGCTGCTCGAGGACGTGTTCAAGACCCGCGGCATGACGGTGATGTCCCGTTCCCGTGCCGCCGGCGCGCGCCGCACCGCCGACGGCGTCGAGGTGACCCTGTCCGACGGCCGAGTCATCGAGGGGTCGCACGTGCTGTTCGCGGTCGGCTCGATCCCGACCTCGAGCGGCCTCGGCCTGGAGGAGGCGGGCGTGCGGCTCACCCCGTCCGGGCACATCGAGGTGGACAAGGTCTCCCGCACCAACGTCCGCGGCATCTACGCCGCAGGTGACGTGACCGGCGTCCTGCCGCTCGCGTCGGTGGCCGCCATGCAGGGCCGGCTCGCGATGGCGCACGCGCTCGGCGACGCCGTGAAGCCGCTGTCGCTGCGCGGGGTGTCCGCGAACATCTTCACCTCACCCGAGATCGCCACCGTCGGCTCGTCGGAGGCGCGGCTGCAGGAGCAGGGCGTCAAGTACTCGGTGAGCATGCTGCCGCTGGCGCGCAACCCGCGCGCCAAGATGCTGGGCGTCCGCGACGGGTTCATCAAGATCTTCGCCCACGCCGCCACCGGGACCGTGCTCGGTGCCGTGGTGGTCGGACCCCGCGCCAGCGAGTCGATCTACCCGCTGACCGTGGCCGTGACCCACCGCCTGACCACCGACCAGCTGGCCGAGACCGCCACGGTCTACCCGTCGATGTCGGGCACGATCGCCGAGGTTGCCCGCATCCTCCACCACCGCGCGGAGGACTGACCCGGAGCGCACCGGAGGGTCGGTCCGACCACTGACCCAGGGACTGATCCGGCCGTCGACCATGTCGTTGGCTCCGTTCTGCGGTCGTTCCGCGTTCATGACCACATGGTCGGCGTCGGTCCTGGTCGACAAGCCGGGATTGGCGTTGCGGCACCATAGGTGCATGTGGATCGAAGCCTGTCGTGGGGACATCACGCGGCAGCACGTCGATGCCGTCGTGAACGCCGCGAACTCCTTGATGGTCGGGGGCGGCGGCGTCGACGGGAAGATCCACGCCGCAGCGGGTCCCGAGCTTCTCGCCGAGTGCCGACGGGTCCGCCGGCTCTCGTTCCCCGACGGTGTGCCGGTGGGGGAGGCCGTGGCCACTGGCGCGGGGCGGCTCCCCGCCCGATGGGTCATCCACACGGTCGGACCGAACTGGAACCGCGGCGACCGTGATCCCGCTCGGCTCGCGTCGTGCTTCACGCGGTCGCTCGACGTCGCGGCGGGGCTCGGCGCGCGATCCGTCGCGTTTCCCGCGGTGAGTGCCGGAAGCTACGGCTGGTCGCCTCGCGATGTCGCGGAGGTCGCGATCACAGCGGTGCGTGGATGGGACGCGACCGCGAACGGCGGCGTGGAGCTGGTGCGGTTCGTCCTGTTCGACGACGCAGCGCTCGCCCCGTTCGCGCAGCTTGTCGGCTCGGGCGGTCCTGAACCCTCTGCGGTGTCGAGCGAGCCCGAGTGACGTTCACAGCTCTCGCGACGCCACTCACGGCTCGGTCGGCCGTCAGGAGCGGGCCAGGAGCAGCTCGCCGACCGCGGTGCCCAGCGCAGGGTCCAGCCCGAGCGACTGCAGGTGCGAGGCCCGGACCGTCAGGGGGGCGTCGGACGTCGCGATCTGGTGGATGCGCGTCTTGAGGTCGTAGCTGATCTGCGCGCGGTCCAGGAGGGCGAACAGGCGCGCCGCGACGTCGTTCGCCGACAGCTGCGGGTCCGGACCGACGGTGACGGTGAGGGTCGCGTCTACGGGGACGTCGTCGACCGTGATCGAGACCCGGCCGTCAGCGCGACGCACTGTGCCTCCGCTGACCGACGGTGTGCCGTCGAACGACAGGAACGTCACCGTCCACGACCGGGTGGCGGGCAGGCAGTCCAGTGCGCCGACCGCGGGGCCGGCGGTGAACGTGCCGGTGCTCTGCGAGAACGAGAGCGGGGTCGAGGCGGTGCCGGAGGCGGAGCCGTCGTCCTCGACCAGTGTGAACGAGCCGTCCGCGCCGACGACGACGAGGACCTCGAGGCTCGACGGGTTCACCGGGTCGTTGCCGGGCACCTCGGCGCCGTCCAGAGGCACGATCGCGCCGGCCGGTGCAAGCACGGGGATGGTCGACAGGTCGCGGTGGAGCAGGAGCTCGCGGCCCCCGTCGTAGACCAGGCCGGTGAACACGTCCACCCACGTCCCGGCCGGGAGCCAGGCGCGCACGGAGGCCAGGCGGGTGCGCAGGTCGGCCGGGCTGGTCAGCGGCGCGACCACGAGCTCGCTGCCGAACAGGAACTGGTTCGGCTTTTCGTACGCCTCGGCCTCCGAGGGCCACGCGTGGTAGAGCGGCTCGACCAGGGGGCGCCCCTCGATCGCGGCGCGGTGGTTCATCGTGTGCAGGTAGGGCACGAGCCGGTGGCGCAGCCGCAGGTGCTCGGTCATCACGGCGCGCGCGGCCGGCTCGAAGGTCCACGGCTCCTTGGCGGTGAACGCGTTGGCCCCCGAGTGCAGGCGCAGGATCGGCGAGAACACCCCGAGCTGGAGCCAGCGTGTGGCCAGCTCGTCGTCCTTGCCGCCGAACATGTGGCCGCCGATGTCGTGGCTCCACCAGCCGTAGCCGATGTTCGAGGCGGTGGCGGTGAAGTACGGCTGGAACGCCAGCGAGGCCCACGAGATGACGGTGTCGCCGCTGAACCCGACCGGGTAGCGGTGGCTGCCGGGGCCGGCGTACCGGGAGAACGTGAGGGGCCGACGGCCCTCGCGCGCGTTGTCGAGGAAGTGGAAGTGGTTGAGCATCCACAGCGGGTCGATCCCGGCGACGCGCGAGTGCGGGCCGGACTGCCAGTCGAGCCACCAGAAGTCGACGCCGTCCGCCTCCAGCCCGCGGTGCAGCACGTCGAAGTAGGCGTCGAGGAACTCCCGGTCGGTGACGTCGAACGGGATCGGGTCGTGCGGCGAGCGGCCGAGCGCGGCGGCCATCGCCGGGTGGGCCTCCTCGTGCGTGCGGACGCCGTCGGCGGGGTGCACGTTGAGCGTCACGCGCAGGCCGCGGTCGTGCAGGGCCGACAGGAATGCGGCGGGGTCGGGGAACAGCGACCGGTTCCACGTGTAGCCGGTCCAGCCGCTGCCGATCTCGGGGTCGACGTCGGTGACGTGCCAGTCCATGTCGATGACGGCGACGCTGAACGGGATGCCCTCGGCGCCGAAGCGGTCGAGGAGGGCCGAGTAGCTGTCGGTGGTGTACCGGTGGAATCGGCTCCACCAGTTGCCCAGGGCGAACCGGGGGAGCACGGGCGTCGGGCCGGAGACCGCGTAGAACGCCTGCAGCGCCTCGCGGTAGTCGTGGCCGTACGCGAACACGTACAGGTCGGTCCGGGACCCGTCGCGGGGTGCCACCCAGCCCTCGTCGTCGAACACCATCGACCGGGAGTCGTCGAGCACCGCGTAGCCCTGCCGGGACACGATGCCGGGCTCGAGCGGGATGGCGCCGTCGGCCAGGTCCAGCGTGCGGGCGGTGCCGCCGAGGCCGACGGAGTCGGGGGAGTCGTCGCCATACCGCCACACCGAGTGGTACGCGCTGACGCCGCCGAGCACCGAGACGCTCAGGCCGCTGGTGGAGAACGGACCGCGGTCGTACACGAGGTGCAACCGGTCGGTGAGGACCTCGACGTGGGAGTCGGACTCGATCACCCGGAAGTCCGGCACCGGCAGCTCGCGGTTCAGGGCGAACGTCGACGCGCGGTCCTCGAACACGCCGTCCGCACAGTGCTCGAGCCGCACGAGCCCGGCGGTGAGCACCGTGATCCGGAACTGCGGTCCCAGGACCACCGCGCGAGGGTCCGCCACCGGGCGGGAGGGCAGGGGCTTCCGGGGCGTCATGTGATCGAGGGTCCTCTCGGCGGGGGAGTGATTCCCGCCGACCGGCCGCACCGGTCGCAGTGGCGTCATCCCTGGTCGAGCAGGCTCTGCACCTGGGTCTGCGCCGCGTCGAGCAGCTGGTCGATGTCCGCGTCCTGGTCGGTCAGCACGCTCTGCACCACCGGGTCGAGCGCGGCGTAGAGGTCCTGCGTCGACCGGGCGGGCTCGGCCAGGAGCGGCTGCTCGAACACGTGGTCGGTGTAGCCGGTCATCTGCTCGAGGGGCACGTTGACGTACTCCGCGATCCAGGACTGCTGCTCGGCGTACGTGGCCTGGTCGAACACGGGCAGCTGCGGGGCGCCGACGGGCTGGTCGGCGGCCGCGGAGGTCTGCGCGTCGAGCACCGCGGCCTCCTCGTCGAACAGCTTCTGCATGTAGTAGAAGTCGATCCACTTCACCGCGGCGGCCTGCTCGGCCTCGGTGGCCTTGGCGTTCACCGCCGCGAGCGTCCCGCCACCGAGCACCCCGGCGTCGGCACCCTCCAGCGGGAGGACCGTCAAGCCGTACACCGACGGGTCGAGGGCGTTCTGCGTGAACAGGTTGCCGTAGTTGCCGCCGCCCGAGACGTACATGCCGATCTGGCCCGACGCGAACGCCTGGTTGATGCCGCCCCAGTCGTAGAGGAAGTTCGAGCCCATCGAGCCGTCCGTCCAGCGCAGGGTCCGCAGGTAGTCGAGCGCCGACCGCATCTCCGGGGTGTCGATCGTCGCGGTGGCCGCGGAACCGTCGAACTCCTCGACCGAGCCGCCCATCGCGTTCACCAGCGTGGTGAGGATCCAGCCGCCGGTGTTGCTCTGGGTCATCGWCGCGTACCCGGCCTGGCCGGTGGCGTCCGCGATCGCCTTGGCGTCCTGCCGCACCTCGTCCCACGTGCTCGGCGGGTCGTCCGGGTCGAGCCCGGCCTGCGTGAACAGCGCGCGGTTGTAGTGCAGGCCCTGGCTGTACGCGGCGATCGGGATCGCCCAGATGTCGCCGTCCTCGTCCTCGCCCGCCTGGGACACGTGCGGGTTGTACCTGTCGGCGTAGGGCAGCTCGGCGACGAGGGCGCTCACGTCCGCGATCTGCTCGTGGGCGATCAGCCCGCGCCCGTCGGTGAACGGGACGGGGAACACGTCGGGCAGCGTGCCACCCGCGAGCCCGGCCGCGAAGGTCGTCGCGTCCCACGTGTACTCCACGTGCTCGACGCTGATGCCGGGGTTCGCCTTCTCGAACTGCTCGATGCGGGCGTCGAACGCCGCGATCGCGGGTGCGTCGAGCCCGGTGTCCATGGCCACCTGGATGGCGACCGTGCCGTCGGAGGGCTCATCGTTCGGGGTGCTGCAGGCGGCCAGCGTGCCGAGGCTGAGCGCGGCCGCGAAGCCGAGCGCGGCTGCCTTGCCGGAAGACGTCATCGTCGCTCCTCGTTCGGGGGGTGGACGGCGTCGTCCACGAAGGTTTAGCGCTATACGTTTAACGCTAAACGCAGATAGGATCCGGCGTCAAGAGCCGAAGGAGGACCGGGTGCCGCGCGTCACGCTCAAGGACATCGCCCGTGAGGCGGGGGTCTCCGTGATGACCGTGTCCAACGTGGTCAACGGGAACCTCGGCCGCGTGTCACCCGCCACGGCCGCGACCGTCGAGCGGATCGTGGAGGAGCGCGGCTACGTGCCCAGCGGCGCCGCGCAGAGCCTGGCCGCCGGTCGCACCCGCCTGGTGGGGCTGCTCCTGCCCGCACGCCAGGACGGCACGGCCCTGCTGGGCAGCCCGCACGACGTCAGCGTCGCCGGCGCGCTCGAGGCGGCACTGCGCGAGCGGGACCACCACCTCATGCTGCGCGCCGTCGAGAGCACCCGGGAGGTGCAGGACTCGGTGCAGCGGTGGAACCTCGACGGCGTGGTCGTCATGGGCTTCACGGACGACGAGCTGCGGTCGCTGGCCATCCCCGACGACGTCCCGGCGGTCGTCATCGACGCCTCGGTGGGCGACGGGCACGCCGGCGCCGTGCGCGCCGACGACGTCGACGGCGGGCGGCTGGCGGGGGAGCACCTGCGCGCGCTCGGCCACCGGCACGTGCTGTTCTGCGGCCCGGTGGATGCTCGCAGCCAGGTCGTCGCGGCTCGGCTCGAGGGTCTGCGCGGCGCGCTCGGAGCGGACCCGGTCACGCTCCACGCCAACACCACCTACGAGGACGGGCTGGCGGCCGGGGAGCGCATCGCGCGCGAGCACCCGGACGTGACTGCGGTGTTCGCGACGGCCGACGTGCTGGCCGCGGGTGTCCAGGCGGGGCTGGTCCGGGCCGGCCTCCGGGTGCCGCAGGACGTGTCCGTGCTCGGGTTCGACGACGCCGACATCGCCCGCTACGTCAGCCCGAGCCTGTCGACGATCCGGCAGGACACCGCCGGCAAGGGACGGGCGGCCGCCGAGCTGCTGCTCCAGCTCATCCACGGCGCCGACCTGCGCGCGAGCATGCCCGACGGGACCGTGCATCTCGGGGTCGAGCTCGTGGTGCGGGAGTCGACGGGACCGGCCTCAGTCGATAGTGAACTCGGCGACGACGGGGCGGTGGTCTGAGTGGGTGGTGATCGAGACCGTGGTCGTGCCGAAGCTCACGCCCTGTCCGAACACCCAGTCGATCTTGTGTGCGGGGTCGTCCGCGGGTGACGTGAGCAGCTCGGACTCCGCCGGGACCCACCCCGCGGACTCGAGCAGCTCGATCTCCGGCCAGCCCGGTTCGGCGTTGAGGTCTCCGGCGAGCAGCGCGGGCGGCGTGACCGGCTCGGCGTCGGCCAGCGCCTGCAGCTGCTCGAGCCGCGTCGGGGTGTTGGCCTCCCGGTGCTGCGTGTGGATCGAGGTCACGCGCAGGGCCGTCCCGTCGGCCGTCGTCAGGGTGGTCGACAGGGCGGACCGGCTCTGCGGGCCGGCTCCGTACGGGAGCGCGTGGACGACGGAGTCCGTGAGCTCGGACCGCGCGAGCACCGCGTTGCCGAACTGGTGGTCGGCCGCCGGCGAGAAGTGGACGGTCATCCCGAGCCGGTGCGCGAGCCACGTCGCCATGTCGGTGCCGCCCCCGAACACCCAGCCGCGGTTGACCTCCTGCAGGGTGACGACGTCCGGGTCCTCCGCCTCGATCGTCGCCGCGATGCCTTCGAGGTCGACGGCGGTGAGCGGCGAGACGCCGTAGTGCAGGTTCCAGTCCATGAGCGTGAGCGGCTCGTCGGCCGCGCGTGCCGGCACGTCGGCGCCGGTGGTGCTCGTCGTCGACGGCACGAGCCCGAGCGCGGCCAGGACCAGCGCGGGCAGGACGAGCAGCCGGACGGAGCTCATCCGCCGGGGCAGCCGGTCCGGACTCGTCAGTGCGGGCACCGCGCCGGGGGTGCGCCGGCGCAGGCCGGACAGGGCCAGGCCGAGCGCGGCGAGCACCATCACCCAGACGTTGTCGACCGGCAGCGGGACGTCGTAGTCGAGCATGTAGAGCAGCAGCGGACCGATCGTGCCGAGGCCGACGACCAGCGTCGCCGCGGCCGTCCGGGTGATCCCGCGCGCCGCCGGTCGGTGGGCGCTGAGGGCGGCTGAGAGCACGATGCCGAGGGAGAGCTGCAGGACGACGACGGCCGTCAGCGCGGCGATGCCCGTGAGCCAGAGCGCGCACCCGACGCCGGCGACCAGCAGGACGGCGGCACCCACGCGGACGGCGGCCGGCCACGGGTCGGGCCGGAGCAGGGACAGGGCGCCGAGGCTGTTCGCGGCGACGACGACCAGGCCCGCCCAGCCGAGGGCCACGCCGGTCTGCGAGGCGACGAACGCGGGGTTGGCGACGATCATCGCGGCGAGCGCGAGGAACAGGCCCAGCACCCAGAGCCGCCGGGGCCGCCCGGTCGCCTCCGACGACGTCGACGCGGTGAACGCGACCAGCCCGCGGGCCGTCACCACGACCCCGACCGCGAGGACCACGGCGACCACCCAGCCGGTCCACCCGTCGCGCCACACGGCGTCCCAGGTCCCGAGCACCAGCTGGAGCCCGACCGACAGGCCGCAGCCCAGGACCAGCCCGATCGCCGCTTCGCGACCACCCGCGGGACGCCCGGCGACGAACGCGACCGCGAGAGTGAGCACGGCGACCGCCACGGCGACCGCCACGAGTCCCACGACGAACAGCGCCTCGCCGTCGAGCGCCTGGACGACCAGCCGCAGCACGGCGAGCGCCCCGGCGCCGACCAGCAGGGTGCGGGCGTCGGGAGTGCCGGACGTGCGGCGTGCCGCGAGCAGGAGCAGCGCGGCGACGGCCCCCGCGGCGGCGTACGCGCCGAGCGCGGTCACCGCGGCCTCGACCACGCCGGCCGCGAAGGCGCGGTCCAGGAGGGGGCCGCTGGCGCGGACGAGCTCGAGGCACAGCACGGTGAGCAGGGCGACGAGCCACACGCGCGTCGGGGTGCCGGCGTCGGGCGGGGTGCGGACGGGCGTGCCGGCGGGTGGGGTGGTCGTCACGCGCGCGAGACTACCGGGGCCGTCAGGCGAACAGCTGCTGCCCCACGAACGGGCTCTCGTCGGTCGTCACCGGCGTGCCGTCCTGGCCGGTGACCAGCGCGCCCTCGGGGATGCCCGGGGGCACCGCGAACAGGCCGGACCCCGTGTGAGTGAGGTACTCCATGAGCGTGTCGTTGCTCGACAGCGTGGTCTGCATCGGGATGAAGTGCGTGCGGGGGTCGCGCACGAACGCGAGGAAGAACAGCCCGGCGTCGAGGCGCCCGAGCGAGTCGTTCCCGTCCGTGAAGTTGTAGCCGCGCCGCAGCAGCCGCACCCCGTCGTTGAAGTCCGGGTGGGCCAGTCGGACGTGCGAGTCGACCGCGATGAGGGGTGCGCCGCCGCGGCCCTGGGCGGCGAAGTCGGGATCGGTGAACTCGGTGCCGCCGGACAGGGGAGCGCCCTCGCCCTTGGTGCGGCCGACCAGGTTCTCCTGCTCGCGCAGCGAGGTGCGGTCCCACGTCTCGATCCGCATCCGGATCCGCCGCGCCACCAGGTACGAACCGCCGGTGAGCCACGCCGAGTCGGTGTCGTCCGCAGCTGCCGCGCTCGCGGGCACCCACACGTGCTCCTCGAGCGCGTCCGTCTCCTCCGCCTTGACGTTGGCGGTGCCGTCCTTGAACCCGAACAGGTTGCGCGGGGTCCGCTGCGCGGTGCTCGTGGACGAGGTCCGGCCGTAGCCCAGCTGGGTCCAGCGGATCGTCGCGGTGCCGAACGCCGCCCGCGAGAGGTTCCGGATGGCGTGCACAGCGATCTGCGGGTCGTCGGCGCACGCCTGCACCACGAGGTCGCCGTCGCTGCGCGCGGGGTCGAGGTCGTCGGCCGCGAAGTGCGGCAGTGCGACGAGCCCGCCGGGCAGCCGGTCCGCGAGGCCGAAGCGGTCCTCGCCGGGCGTGCCGTCGGGGCCGGGGGTGCCGACGAACAGCGACCGCCCGAACCCGAACGTGATCGTCAGGCCCGCGGGGGACAGGTCGGCGGCCTCGCCGGTGTCGTCGGGCGGTGCGTCGTACGGTCCCGACGCGGGGCCGAACGGCCCGGCCGAGAGGCCCTGGGTCAGCCGCGCGGCGATCGTGGTCCACCGGCGCAGCAGCTCGACCAGCTCGTCGCGCGAGGTCGTCGTGAGGTCGAACGCGGCGAGGTAGAGCCGGTCCTGCGCGGGCGTGACGATGCCGGCCTGGTGAGCCCCCGTGAACGGGTAGGTGCCCGCGGCCGTGA
>NZ_JBFUHU010000243.1:0-5737 GCF_056402235.1 Cellulomonas sp. P4_B5_2 | reverse complement strand
GGTGCACGGCGGGCACGCGCGAACAGCACGATGCCGACGACGGCGACGACCACCCCGACCAGGACGAACGGCCACGGGTTCGCCTGCGCGATGCACTCCGACGCCCCGGTCACGCCACCGGTGCAGAACTCACCGGGGCCGAACCGGTTGAGCCAGCCGATCGCCAGGGGCAGGGCTCCGAGCCCGGTGACGATCCCGAGCTGGGCGGGTCGGGGACCCTGGCGCACGACGAGCACACCGACGACGAGCAGCAGGCCGAGCGCCCCGAACAGGCCGACGGTCCCGACCACGCGGCCGAGCCCGAAGCCGACCCCGATCCCGGAGCCCAGCAGCACCCAGCCGAGGAACGCCCCCCAGCCCGTGCCCGGGCGTGCGACAGCGACCTCCTCGGCCCACACGGTCAGAGAAGACCCAGCGCCTGCACCGCGTCGCGCTCCTCGACCAGCTCCGCGACGGACGCGTCGATCCGGCCGCGGGAGAACTCGTCGACGTCGAGGCCCTGCACGATCCGCCAGCTTCCGCCCTCGGACGTGACGGGGAACGACGAGATCAGCCCCTCGGGCACCCCGTACGAGCCGTCGGAGACGATGCCTGCCGAGGTCCAGTCGCCCGCGGGCGTGCCGTGCACCCAGGTGTGCACGTGGTCGATGGCCGCGTTCGCCGCGGACGCCGCCGACGAGGCGCCGCGCGCCTCGATGATCGCCGCGCCCCGCTTGGCCACGGTCGGGATGAACGTGTCGCGCACCCAGGCGTCGTCGCCGACGACCTCGAGCGCGGGGCGGCCAGCGACGGTCGCGTGCGAGAGGTCGGGGTACTGCGTGGCGGAGTGGTTGCCCCAGATGGTCAGGCGCGCGATGTCCGCGACCTTCGCGCCGGTCTTCGTCGCCAGCTGCGAGACCGCACGGTTGTGGTCGAGGCGCGTCATCGCGGTGAACCGCTCCCTCGGGACGTCCGGCGCGTGGGACGCCGCGATGAACGCGTTGGTGTTGGCCGGGTTGCCGACGACCAGCACCCGGACGTCGTCGGCGGCGCCGGCGTTGATCGCCTCGCCCTGGGGCTTGAAGATGCCCCCGTTGGCGGAGAGCAGGTCGCCGCGCTCCATCCCGGCCGTGCGGGGCCGCGCGCCGACGAGCAGGGCCACGTTGACGCCGTCGAACGCGGCCATGGCGTCGTCGTAGATCTCGACGCTGTCCAGCGTGGTGAACGCGCAGTCGTCCAGCTCCATCGCGGTGCCCTCGGCGGCCTTGACCGCCTGGGGGATCTCCAGCAGGCGCAGCCGGACGGGGGTGTCGGGGCCGAGCAGCTGGCCGGACGCGATGCGGAAGAGCAGCGCGTAGCCGATCTGGCCGGCGGCTCCGGTGACGGTCACGGTGACGGGCGAGCTGGCCACGGAACGGGCTCCTTCGATCGGCGACGGCGGCGCCCTCACGCTACCCCGCAGACGACGGACGGCGCCCACCCGAAGGTGGACGCCGTCCGTGTTGTGCGAGGTCAGGCGAGCTTGGCCGCCAGGTTGGCGTCGAGCGTCGCGAGGAACTCCTCGGTGGTCTGCCACGCCTGGTCCGGGCCCACCAGCGACGCGAGGTCCTTGGTCATCGCGCCCGACTCGACGGTCTCGACGACGACCTGCTCGAGCGTCTCCGCGAACTGCGTGACCTCGGGCGTGCTGTCCAGCTTGCCGCGGTGCTTCAGGCCACCGGTCCAGGCGTAGATCGACGCGATCGGGTTGGTCGACGTCGGCTTGCCGGCCTGGTGCTGGCGGTAGTGSCGCGTSACGGTGCCGTGCGCGGCCTCCGCCTCGACGGTCTTGCCGTCGGGSGTCATSAGCACGGASGTCATCAGSCCGAGCGAGCCGAAGCCCTGCGCGACCGTGTCCGACTGCACGTCGCCGTCGTAGTTCTTGCACGCCCAGACGTAGCCGCCCTCCCACTTCATGGCCGCGGCGACCATGTCGTCGATGAGGCGGTGCTCGTAGGTGAGCCCGGCGGCGGCGAAGTCCGCCGCGTACTCGGCGTCGAACACCTCCTGGAAGATGTCCTTGAACGAGCCGTCGTAGGCCTTGAGGATCGTGTTCTTCGTCGACAGGTACACCGGGTAGCCGCGCTGCAGGCCGTAGGCGAACGAGGCGCGCGCGAAGTCGCGGATCGAGTCGTTGAAGTTGTACATGCCCATGGCGACGCCGCCGCCCTCGGGGTACGTGACGACCGTCTGGTGGATCGGCTCCGACCCGTCGGCGGGCGTGAACGTCATGGTCAGCGAGCCGGCGCCGGGGACCTTGAAGTTGGTCGCGCGGTACTGGTCCCCGAAGGCGTGACGGCCGATGATGATCGGCTTGTTCCAGCCCGGCACCAGGCGCGGGATGTTGCTGATGATGATCGGCTCGCGGAAGACGACGCCACCGAGGATGTTGCGGATGGTGCCGTTGGGCGACACCCACATCTTCTTCAGGCCGAACTCCTCGACGCGGGCCTCGTCGGGCGTGATCGTGGCGCACTTGACGCCGACGCCGTGCTCCTTGATCGCGTTCGCCGCGTCCACGGTCACCTGGTCGTCGGTGGCGTCGCGGTTCTGGATCGACAGGTCGTAGTAGCGCAGGTCGATGTCGAGGTACGGGTGGATCAGGCGGTCCTTGATGAACTGCCAGATGATGCGCGTCATCTCGTCGCCGTCGAGCTCGACGACCGGGCCGACAACCTTGATCTTCGCCATGCGGGAATCTCCTGTGCTGGGGACGGGTGGGGGCACGGCACGATGGAGCGTCTGCCGGCGCGGGTCCGCGGACAAGATTACTCGACGTCGAGAGATCTGCGTGGGTCGCCTGCGGGCGGCGTTTGTCGTGACCGGACTGCGCGGGCCTGGCATGCTGGCCCCCATCAGGGGAGCGACGCCGAGCGCCGCGTCGTCACGGCCGCACAGCCGGGCGTGGCAGTCTCCCCGCGCACCAGCTCTTCCACCGACGGTTACTCACGACAGGATCGACATGTCACAGGACAACCCCGACAAGGCCGCCACCCCGGAGCCCGACACCACCGCGGCCGAGGGCGCCCCCGCGCCCGAGGAGACGACCGCAGCCGCCGCGGCCGAGGAGGTCGCCGAGCAGGCGACGGTCGCGCCGGAGGAGAAGGACGAGGACGTCGTCGTCGAGGAGCTCGACGCGTACGTGGTGCCCGCCGGCACCGTCGTCGTCACCGGCCCGGGCCTGGTCTCGCGCCTCGGCGCCGAGGCGTTCGGCACCTTCGCGCTCGTGCTCGTCGGTCTCGGCATCGCCCTCTACTCCGGCCTGAGCCAGGTCGACGGGCTCGCCGTGGCGCTCGGCTTCGGCATCRCGGTGCTCGCCGCGATCATCGCGGTCGGCCACGTCTCCGGTGGCCACTTCAACCCGGCCGTGACGCTCGGCGCCGCCATCGGCGGCCGCACGCCGTGGAAGGACGTCCTGCCCTACTGGCTCGCCCAGCTGGTCGGTGGCATCCTCGCGGCCGCGATCCTGTTCATCACCATCCCGTCGAAGCTCCCCAGCGCCATCACGCAGAACCCCGAGGACACGGCGAAGACGTTCTTCACCAACGTCGCCAACGGCTTCGGCGAGCACTCGCCGCTGGCGACCGCCTCGCAGGGCACGGTGGAGTTCTCGCTGATCATCGGTCTGCTCGTCGAGATCGTCGTGACGGCCGTGTTCGTCGGCGTCATCCTGGGCGCGACGGACCGTCGGTCCGCGAACGTCCAGGCGCCCTTCGCGATCGGTCTGTCGCTGGCCGTCCTGATCCTCGTCGCGATGCCGGTGACCAACGCGTCGCTCAACCCGGCCCGCTCGACGGCGGCGGCGATCTTCTCCGAGAGCTGGGCGCTCGGCCAGCTCTGGCTGTTCTGGGTGGCCCCGCTGGTCGGTGCCGCGCTCGCCGGCCTGATCTACCGCGCATTCGCCGCGGAGCCGGTCGAGGACAACCTGCTCGAGGAGGACGACGCGTACGTGACCACGGACGACGTCCTGGTGGTCTCGGAGCGCTGAGCCCCACCCGCACGACCGGACGCCCGGTGCCCTCGTGGTGCCGGGCGTCCGTGCGTCCCTGCTGGTCAGCGGGGAAGGATCTGCGCGAGCAGCGCGATGCCCACGCCGAACAGGGCGAGCACGGCCACGTCGATCGCCTTCGCCCGCACCGTGAGCGCCACGGGACCCGGTGAGGGCAGCACGGCCCGGACGACCGCGCCGACGAGCGCCACGCCGGCGAGCACCAGCGCGCCTGCCCGGGTGCCGACCACGAGGGCCACCACGGTGGCGACGACGATGCCGGAGCTGGTCCACCACAACGACACGTTCCGGGCGGCGTCGAGCGACGCGCGCGCGATGGCGCGCGGGTCGAGCGGGGCCTCCTCGACGGGGATGGGCCCGGTCGACGGCGGGTCGACGGGCCGCACGTCCTGCACGGGCTTCTCGACGCGCTCCGGCGTTCCGGCGCCGGGGTGAGCAGGAGCCGCTCGATGCACCCCGGCTCCCCCGCTCATGCGCTCCTTCACCATCTCGCTCGTGCCTCCCGACGGGAGACTACCGTTGCGAGGTGAGCGCCCGGACCGACGACGAGCCCCTCGACCCCTCCCGACCGCGTGACGTGCTGGTCGTCGGCGCGGGACTTGCGGCCACCCAGACGGTGGCGGCGCTGCGCGAGCGGGGGTTCGACGGACGGGTCGTCGTGCTCGGCACCGAGGGCATCGCGCCGTACGACCGGCCGCCGCTGTCCAAGCACCTCCTCGACCGCACCACGCCCACCTGGCTCACCGACGAGATCGGTGTCGACCTGCTCGCGCTCGCGGACGAGGTCCACCTGAGCTCCCCGGCGCGCGCGCTGTCGCTCTCGGGCGCGCACCCCGAGGTGCAGACCGACGACGGCCCGCTGTCGGCCGACGCGCTGGTCATCGCCAGCGGCGCGCACGCCGTCCGCCCGCCGGGGTGGGAGGCCGCGCTGACGCTGCACACGGCCGCGGATGCCGACCGCCTCCGCGCGGCCCTTCAGCCGGG
This sequence comes from Cellulomonas sp. P4_B5_2, assembly GCF_056402235.1. Classification (NCBI taxonomy): domain Bacteria; kingdom Bacillati; phylum Actinomycetota; class Actinomycetes; order Micrococcales; family Cellulomonadaceae; genus Cellulomonas; species Cellulomonas sp. P4_B5_2. The sequence goes on along the minus strand of NZ_JBFUHU010000243.1, from coordinate 726 downwards.
GAACCGCCTCGTGGTGATCGGCGCGGGCTGGATCGGCGCCGAGGTGGCAGGGGTCGCCGCCGCCGCGGGCGTCGAGGTGGTCGTGGTCGAGGCGACGGGGGCGCCGCTCGCCGGGGCGCTCGGGCAGGTCGTGGGTGAGCTGACCACCTCCTGGTACGCCGCGGCCGGTGTGCGGCTGCTGACGGGCGAGCACGTGGTCGAGGTGGGCGCCAACGGCGTGGGCCTGGCCGACGGGAAGCTCATCGAGGCGGACGTCGTCCTCGCGGCCGTGGGTGCCCGTCCGACCACCGACTGGCTCGCCGGCGCCCTCCCCCGCGAGGACGACGGCTCACTGCGGGTCGACGAGCACCACACGGTCATCGGCGCGCCCCGCTCCGTCCGGGCCGTGGGCGACGTCGCGCTCCGGCGGTCCGCCCGGCACGGCTGGATCCCGGGCGGCCACTGGGACGGAGCGCTGCGCGCACCCGCCGGGCTCGTCGCCGACCTGCTGGGCACGCCCGACGACACCGCGGCGGACGTCGCGCCCTACGTCTTCTCCACCCAGCTCGGGCACGAGCTGGCGCTCTTCGGACTCCCCCGCACCCAGGACGAGGTGGTGCTCCGCGGCAGCCCGTCCGGCGAGGGCTGGGCGGCGCTGTGGTACCGGCGCGGCTCCGACGAGGTGGGCGCGATCCTCACCGTGGACCGCCCCCGCGACGTGGGCGCCGCGCGCCGGCTGTTCACCGG